>JACPDV010000591.1 GCA_016183835.1 Armatimonadota bacterium | reverse complement strand
GCCGGTCGCCAGATGCGCCGCACCGGCCGGGAACCCCGCTCCCGCCTCCCCCCGCTCCGCAGGGGGAGGAGCCGGACCAGAGGCGGGGGGTGGCTGCATGGGCTGTCGCGCTGGTGCTCCTCGACGTGCTACTCGCCGGCTGGGCGCTCACGCCGCTCCGGCCGGCGCGCCATGACCGTCTGCACATGCCGCTGGGAGGGCCGATGCAGCGTCTTGCGGTGGGCGCCGGCCGGGTGCCCAGGCTGCTCGACGCTGCACCGAACAGCAACCTGCGGTTCGGCCAGAGCAACGTCTACAACATGTCGCCGCTCAGCCTGGCACGCCAGGTGGCGCTCTTCGACCTGGCCCGCGAGGATCCCACGGGCCAGGCTCTCCACCGGCTCTGGCAGCGGCTAGGGGTGAGGTTTGCGCCGGAGGCGGAGTGGCCTTACACGCTGGAGCCGGCCCCCGAGGCCTGGGCAGTGCGGCGTGTGACGCTGGTGTCGGCCGCCGAGGCCGCCACCGCAACGTTGCGCGCGCCACTGGAAGAGGCCGTGCTGGTGGCGCAGCCTGAGCAGGTTCCGCGCCCTGGCCAGGGCAACGCCACGCTGCTGCGTGCCTACGGCGAGCGCCCGAACCGCTCCTCCTACGAGCTCGACTGCCCCGACCCCGAGCTGATCGTCCTCAGCGAATCCGCCTACCCCGGCCGCCACGCCTGGGTCGACCAGCAGCCAACCCGCCTCTGGCGGGCCAACAACGTGCAGACTGCCGTGGAGCTGCCCGCCGGGCAGCACACGATCGTGGTAGCATGGAATCCCATGAGCCTCCGCCTGGGTGAGTTCCTCTGGCTCCTGACGCTCTCGGCGCTGGCCGCCGCCGTGGGGAGGAAGCCGTGAGCGAACGCACCCGGCGCCTCCTGCCGCCCCTCAGCGCCGCCTGCATCGTGCTGCTGTATGTCGCCTTCGGCAGCGTCTACCAGACTCGGGAGCGGTGCAACCAGGACGAGGGCTGGTACCTCTACGCCGCCCGGCTGGTGGGCGAGGGCCAACGGCCGTACGTCGACTTCGCCTACGTCCAGCCGCCGCTCCTGCCGTATGTCTACCACCTGCTCGGCGGCGATGGGAGCATGGAGGCCGGGCGCGGTGTGAGCCTCCTCTTCGGCGCGCTGGCGGTCCTGCTCGTGATCGCCGCGGGTTGGCGCTCCGGGCCGGTGGGTGGGCTGACCGCCGGCGCACTGTTCGCCTTCACGCCGTTCGTCCTCTCGCAGCAGAGCCTGGTCAAGGCCTACGCCCTGGCCGACGCGTGTCTGGCGCTGGGCCTCGCCGCGGCGGTGCACGCGCGCGGGCGGCGCGGCTGGCTGGCCGTGGCTGCGATCGGCTTCGCCCTGGCCGGGCTGGCGCGCAACTCGGTGGCCTCGGCGCTGCCCGTCTTGTGGCTCTGGCAGCTCTCCGGGAAGGAGCGGCGGCGCGGGCTGCTCGTCAGCGTCCCCGTCGGGCTGGGACTGGTGGCTGTGGCGATGCTGCCGTTCCTCCTGGCGGACGCGGCGGCGGTGCGGCACCACCTGCTCGCCCACCATGCGCAGAACCTGGCCCACGGCGAGGCCTCGATGTCCGTCACCGGCGCGCTCTTGTTCCGGGTGCTCACGCTGCTGCAGATCATGATCCACACCTGTCCGGCGCTGAGCACGGCGCTCCTCGGCGGGCTGGCCGCGTGGCTGCTGACCGACACCAGGCGCGAGCAGGGCGCGGAGCTGGGGCTGGCGGCAGCGCTGACCGTCGTCTTGGCGGTCGGGCACTTCGTCTCGTCGCATCCCTACCAGGAGTACCAGGTACTGGCCCTGCCGTCGGCGGCGGTCTTGGCCGGGCTGGCCTGGGGCGAGCTGCTCGCGCGGAGCCGCGAGCCGCGGGTCGCCGGGGCGGTGCTGCTCGCGCTGGCGGCGGTGGTGCCGCTGCTCTCCATCGGCCCGGCGGTGGCCGGGCTGCCGGGCAACCGGCGCGGCCCCGACGGCACCATCGACCCGCGCGGGGTCTTCGGCCCGCTCCACCGCGTGGCCGACGAGGTGCGCCGCCGCACCGGGCCAGACGACGAGCTGTTCTCCTTCCAGACCGATGTCGCCGTCGAGGCCCGGCGCCGGCTCTCGCCCGGCCTGACGTTGGCCTCGTTCAGCTTCACCGACGACCCGGAAGCCGAGCGCTGGAAGATGGTCAACCCGCGGAGCATCACCTCAACCTTCGAGCGCGCGACGCCGGCGGCGGTGGTGCTGTCCGGCGGCGACCTGGCCTACCTCTTCCATGCGAAGCTCGAGGGCGGGCAGGTGGTTTTGGAGCCGGGACTCGGCGCGTCCGCGGTGGCCACGTACGGCCCGCTGGTGGACGCGCTCAACCGCAACTACGTCCTGGTGGCGCAGTTCGACAACGTGGGGCAGTTCTTCGAGACGTGGAGCGTCTTCGCGCGGAGGGCGCCATGAGGCTGGCGCTGGTGCACGACTGGCTGACCAACCTCGCCGGCGCGGAGCGGGTGATCCTCGCCCTGCACGAGCAGTGGCCCGAGGCGCCCATCTTCACCAGCCTCTACGACCCCACGGCGCTGCCGCCGGAGTATGGGCCGGACCGGCTCGACGTGCGCACCGCGTGGCTGCAGCGGATCCCCGGCGCGGCGAGCCACTGGCGCTGGCTGATGCCGCTCATGCCCGGCGCGTTCGAGTCGTTCGACCTCGGCGGCTACGACGTGGTGCTCTCCTCCGCGCACGCCTGCGCCAAGGGGGTCATCACCCGCGCCGAGACGTGCCACCTGTGCTACTGCTACACCCCCATCCGCTACGTCTGGGAGATGCCCGGGGAGTACCTGGCCGAGGCTCCGCCGTGGATGCGGCCGCTGTTTGCCCTGCTCCAGCGGCGGCTGCGGCTGTGGGACTACACCGCCGCGCAGCGGGTGGACCGCTTCATCGCCATCTCGGAGACGGTCCGCCGGCGGATCGAGAAGCACTACCGGCGCAGCGCCGACGTGATCTACCCGCCGGTGGACACGGGGCGCTTCGCGCCGGCGCCCGAGCGGGACGACTACTACCTGGTGGTCTCGCGGCTGGTGGGCTACAAGCGCGTGGCGCTGGCCGCGGCGGCGTGCGCGGAGCTGGGCCGGCCGCTGAAGATCGTCGGCGTGGGGCCGGAAGAGGCGGCCGTGCGTGCGGCCGCCGGGCCGGATGTGGAATTGCGCGGCTGGCGCTCGGACGAGGAGGTGCGCGAGCTTATGTCGCGGGCCAGGGCGCTGATCTTCGCCGGGATTGAGGACTTCGGCCTCACCCCGGTGGAGGCGCAGGCGGCCGGCTGCCCGGTGATCGCCTTCGGCCAGGGCGGCGCCACGGAGACGGTCGTGGACGGCGAGACGGGCCTCTTCTTCGCCGAGCCGACCGTCGCGAGCCTGGTCGATGCGGTGAGGCGGTTCGAGGCGGTGGAGTGGGAGCCGGCGCGGTGTGCGGTCAATGCCCGCCGGTTCGACCGCAGCGTGTTCGACCAGCGGATCGGCGAGTTGGTGCCCGCGGCGTGGGCCGAGCACCAAGCCGCGCTCGGGCGCGGGGCCCGCTGATGTTCGACCGCCTGCGGGGCTGGTGCCGCGCCTCGCCCGACGCCTGCCTGCTCGCGCTCTACGCTGTGCTGGTGGCCCTCTTCTACGCGCCGGTGCTGAGCGGGCGGCTGACGTTCTACTTCAACGACACCTTCAGCTACTACTTCCCCGCCCGCGCCACGTTGTTCGGCGCGTTCCGCGCGGGCCGGCTGTGCCTCTGGACGCCGCTGATCGGCGCGGGCTACCCGTTGCTGGCCGAGGGGCAGGGCGGCGGGCTCTACCCCGGCAACGTGCTGGCGGCGATCCTGCCCTCGGACACGCTGGCGCTGGGTTGGACGGTGGCGCTCCACGCCTGGCTCGCCGCAGCGTTGATGCACGGCTACCTGCGCAGCGTCGGCGTGCGGCCGGGGGCGGTGTCGCTGGGGGCGATCGCCTACGGCTTCGGCGGCAGCTTCGTCGGGCACCTGGTCTACGTCAGCATGGCGCTGACGTACGTCTGGCTGCCGGGGATCTGCTGGGGCATCGAGCGCGGCTGTCGGGACCGGTCGCTGCGCGGCTTCGCTTGGGCCGGCGTCGCGCTGGCCATGGCGCTGTTGGCCGTCCACATGCAGTTGGCGGTGTACTTCGCGCTGATGGGCCTCGCCTACGGCGGGCTGCGGCTGCTCGCCACGCCCGGCCGGCGCGGGATGGTCCTGCTCGGCCTGGGGCTGATGCTGGCCGTGGCGGCGGTCTTGTCCGCGGCGCAGTGGCTGCCGATGCTGGAGCTGGCGAGCCAGTCGTCGCGCACGGCCGTGAGCCGGGCGTTCCTGCAGAAGTACAGTCTCACGCCGAAGTGGATCGTCTACCTTTTCGCGCCGCAATACTTCGGGCATCCCACACCCGGCGGCGGGCAGTGGGGCGGGCTGACCGTGCCGTGGGAGCTGGACGCCTACCTGGGGATCGCCGCCACGGTGCCGGCCATCCTGGCGCCGGTGCTCTCCCGGCGGAGGCTGGTGCTGGGTCTGGCCGCGCTCTGGTGGGGCGCGTTCCTCCTCGCCTGGGGGCAGTGGCTGCCGTTCTACGGCTGGCTGCACAGCCTGCCGGTGCTGGACTCGTTCCGCATCCCCGCGCGCTGGCTCCTGCCGGGCACGTTCGCCGGCGCGGCGCTGGCCTCGCTGGCGGTGGACGCGGTCTTGCGTGGCGACGAGGGCGTCCGGCGGCGGCTGCGTCACGCCGTGCGGCTCGGGCTGGCGGTGCTGATCCTCCTGTTCCCGTTCCTCTGGCTGCCGCTGAGCGTGCAGCAGGGGCTGGACCGCGCTGCCGTGGTGAATGCCTGGCTGGCGCTCGGCTGGATGGCCGGGTGCTGGATCCTCGCGCTGATCCTGCTGTGCCGGGAACGCGCCGGCTGGCGGCTGGCGCTGCTTCTGGCGGTGGACCTGTTCCTCACCCACTTCACGTACAACCCCTTGGCGCCGCCCTCGGTGTTCGACCCGGCGGGCGACCCGGCCACGGTGCGGGCGCGGGCGAGCCTGGCCCCGGAAGAACGGATCCTGTTCCCGCCCTACACCCCGCGGCCGCGGTTCTTCGCGCCGGTGGCCAACCTGCTGGCGGGGGTGCCCGGCGTGGCCAACTGGCTGCCACTGACGCTCCGCCGCGTGGAGGAGCTGGTCCGCTCGTGGGAGCACCACGCGGACTGGGTGCCGGCGCCGGACGGCCGCGCGCGGTGGCTGGGGGCCGCGCGGGTGGCGCTGCTCGAGCTGGACCACGGCGCCGGCGAGGAGCGGCTGCGCCTCTTGCGCGAGCTGCGCGTGCGGCTGACGCTGCCGCGCTACGGGCCGGTGGGCGCGGCGGCCGGGGCGGATGGGATGTACCGCGTGGAGGGCGAGCTGGCGCCGGTGGCGCGGATCGGCGGAGAAGGCGTGCCGTGGCGGAGGTGGTCGGGGGCGCGCGAGACCGTCGGGCCGGCCGGGCCGGGGATCCTGACGGTGAGCAGCGTCGCGTGCCCCGGTTGGGAGGCGTTCGGTGCCGCGGGGCGAAGGCTGCCCGTCGGGTGCGCCGAGGGGCTCTTCCGCGCCGTCCGCCTGACGCAGCCGGAAGCCAGGGTCACGATGGTGTTCGCCCCGGCCACGTTCCGGGTGGGGCTGTTCCTCAGCCTGCTCGGGCTGGCCGGCGTGGTGGCGGCGGGAAGGCGGCGGTGATGCTCAGCCTGGTGGTCCCGGCCTTCAACGAGGAGCAGGCCCTCCCGCTCCTCCACGAGCGGCTGACCGCCGTCATGGCCGGGCTCGGCGAGGACTACGAGATCGTCGTGGTCGACGACGGCAGCCGCGACGGCACCCGGGACGTGCTGGCCCGCCTCGCTGGCGCCGACTCGCACCTGCGCTACCTGGTGCTCAGCCGCAACTTCGGCCACCAGCTCGCCCTCACCGCCGGCCTCGACCACGCCCGCGGCGACGCCGTGATCAGCCTCGACGCCGACCTGCA
The DNA here is from genome assembly GCA_016183835.1 of Armatimonadota bacterium. Taxonomy (GTDB): domain Bacteria; phylum Armatimonadota; class UBA10988; order UBA10988; family UBA10988; genus JACPDV01. The sequence continues at coordinate 3,077 of JACPDV010000591.1, read as the reverse complement.
GCACCCGCCCGAGCTGATCCCCGAGCTGGTCCGGCGCTGGCGCGAGGGGCACGAGATCGTCTACACGCAGCGCACCGACACCGCTGGCGCCGGCTGGTTCAAGCGGCTCTCGTCGCGCTGGTTCTACGCTCTGATCAACCGCGCCTCGGCGGTGCACGTGCCCGAGAACGCCGCCGACTTCCGGCTGCTCGACCGCCGGGTGGTGGACGATCTGCGGCGCTTCCCCGAGCGCGCCCGGTTCCTGCGCGGGATGATCGCCTGGCTCGGCTACCGGCAGGCGGTGGTGCCGTTCGAGGCGCCGGTGCGCGCCGCCGGCGAGGCGAAGTACAACGTCCGGAAGATGCTCCTCTTCGCCATCGACGCCATCACGAGCTTCTCTTCGCTGCCTCTGCGGCTGGCCAGCGCAATGGGCTTCTTCTTCTCGCTGGTGGGGGTCGTCTACGTGATGGTGGTCGTGTATTGGTACTTCTACGCCCAAGTGGTGCCCGGCTGGTCCACCACGGTCTGTCTGATCCTCATCGTCGGCGGCCTGCAGTTGACCTGCCTGGGCGTGATGGGCGAGTACCTGGCGCGGATCTACGAGGAGGTGAAGGGCCGGCCGCTGTACCTGGTGCGCGAGATGGCAGGTTTCGGCGCGGAGGACCGCGGGGATGAGTGAGTGCATCGTCTGCGGCGGCACGGACGCGTTTACCCCGCTCTACGCCGGCCTGGTGCGCTGCCCCAGATGTGGCTTCGTCAAAGCCGATATGTCGCTCAGCGACGATGAGGCCCGTGCCATCTACGCCCACAACTACTTCTTCGACGGCGAATACGCCGACTACCTGGCCGAGCAGCGGGCGCTGGAGAAGAGCTTTCGCGGGCAGCTCCGCACGCTGCGGCGATTCGCCCCGTCGGGCGCGCTGTTCGACATCGGCTGCGCCTACGGCTTCTTCCTCAACCTGGCGCGGCAGTGCTACGACCCGGTGGCCGGAGTGGACATCTGCGAGGAGGCGGTAGAGCACTGCCGCGCGGCGTTCGGCCTGGATGTGCGCTGCGGCGAGTTCCTCGACCTGCCGCTGGAGCCGGGCGCGTGGTCGACCTTCACCTGCTGGATGACCATCGAGCATCTCACGCAGCCGGGGGAGTACGTGCGGAAGGTGGCCGAGCTGCTCCCGCCCGGCGGGCACTTCGCCCTGGTCACCGGCGACATCGAGGCGCTCAACCCGCGGCTGGCCGGCCCGCGTTGGCGGCTGATCCACCCGCCCACCCACCTCTCCTACTTCTCCAAGCGCTCCCTCACCCGGCTTCTGCGGCGGCACGGGCTGGAGGTGGTGTACTGCCGCTACGTGGGCACCTGGCGGCGCGTGGATCTTGCTTTGCACGGGCTCCTCGCGCGGAAACACCATAAGCTCTACGAATTGCTGTCGAAGAATCCATGGCGGGAGTGGATGTTCTACTTCAACAGCTACGACAACCTCTACGTGGTCGCTCGGAAGACAGGGTGAGGAGGGCTGGAGGCGGGCTTGCAAGTGGTCGTGAATGCCGATGACTTCGGGCACTCGCCGGCGGTGAACGAGGCGATCGCGCGCGGGCACCGCGAGGGCGTGGTGAGCAGCGCCACCCTTCTGGTGAATGCGCCGGGCACCGCCGACGCCGTGGCGATGGCGAAGGACCTGCCGCGGTTGGGCGTGGGCGTGCACCTGGCGCTGACCGAGACCGAGCCGCTGACCCGCTGCCCGCACCTCGCGCCGGGCGGGCGCTTCGCCCACAGCCATGCCGTGGTCCAGGCGCGGATCCTGGCCGGGCTGGTGCCGCAGCAGGAGCTGCGCGACGAGGTCCGGGCGCAGGTGGATGCCGCCTGCCGCACCGGGCTGGCCATCGACCATCTCGACGGGCACGGTCACGTCCATGTCCTCCCGGGCGTGCTGGACGTGGTCCTCGAGGCCTGCGCCGAGTTCGGAGTGACCGCGCTGCGGTGGCCGGTGGAGCCGCGCTGGGTGGGCGGCGGGGTGAAGGCCGCGCTGAAGCGGCGCCTGATCGCCTCCTGGTGCCGCCGCGGCGCCCGGGCGGCGGCGCACCTCCGGCGGCCCACGTGCATGTTCGGCTTGGCCTGGAGCGGCAACCTCACCGCCGAGCGGCTTCTGCGCATCGTCGCCCACCTCCCCGAGGGCGTCTCCGAGGTGATGGTCCACCCCGCGCTGGAAGACGAGGCCGCCTACCCCGGCTACCACGGCGCCGCCGAGCTGGCCGCGGTCTGCGACCCGCGCGTCGCCGCCGCGCTGCCGCAGCGCGTCACCTTCGGAGACCTCAGCCAGCCATCATGGGTCGCTACCGCGGCCATCGGCGCTCCGTAGGGCCACGCCGGCGGCGTGGCCGTTGGCTCCGCGTTCACCATGCCGTTGCACAAGGCCGGCCCCCACGCCGCCGAGACGTATGTCGTCTCCGTCGGCGTCGAGAAGTACGACGACGAGCGCATCTCGCCGCTGAAGTACGCCTGCGCCGACGCGCGGTCTATCGCGGCGGTCATGCGCGGCGCCGGGGTCCCGCCGAAGAACGTCTTCGTGCTCGCCAGCGACAGCGCGCTGCCCACCGCCAAGCCGACCCGGAGCGCCCTCCTCGGCATGCTCGAACGAGTCCGGGAGAAGGCCGAGCAGGGCGACAAGGTGGTGTTCTTCTTCGCCGGGCACGGGGTCGAGGAGGAAGGGGAGCAGTACCTCCTGCCGGTGGACACGCGGCGCAGCCTGCTGCCGGACACGGCGCTCCCCATGCGGCTGGTGGGTAAGGCCCTGGACGGCATCCAGGCCAGCGCGGTCCTGTTGCTAGTCGACGCCTGCCGGAACGACCCCAACGCGGGCCGGGGGGACGCCGATGCAACGCTTTCGGACGGCATGGCGCGCGGCGTGCGGCCGCGGTTGGTGGCGGCGCCGGGCGCCGCGAAAGCGGCCCTGACGGCCACGCTGTTGGCCTGCGACGTGGGCCAGCGGGCGTACGAAGACGCCGAGCTGCAGCACGGGGCGTTCACGGTGCACCTGCTGCGCGGGCTGGCGGGGGAGGCCAAGGGTGCCGACGGGCGGGTGTACTTAAGCGGGCTGGCGGAT
>JACPDV010000064.1 GCA_016183835.1 Armatimonadota bacterium | reverse complement strand
GAGTCACCGGCGATCGGCTGGGGCGTAGAGGAGCAGGACCTGCGCCGCGTGCTGCGCCGCGAGGGCGTGCCGGCGGAGCGTTACGAGGCGTTCTGCCGGCTCCGCGCCGAGCTGTGCGAGCTGGACACGCGCTACGCGCAGATCGGCCCGCACGGGCTGTTCGCCCAGCTCGAAGCCGACGGGCTGCTCGACCACCGGGTGCCCGGCTGCGAGCCCGAGCGCGAGCTCGACGCCCGCACCACGCCGCCGCAGACCACCCGCGCCAAGGTCCGCGGCGAACTGGTCCGCCGCTGCGCCGGCCAGGCCTATCGGTACCGCTGCGACTGGTCGGTGGTGCAGGACGTCGTCGGTCACCGGGTGCTCGATCTGAGCGATCCGTTCTGTCTCGAGGAACACTGGACCGAGTCGCGGGCCGCGTGGTAAGCCCTACCGCGCCCGCATCGAAGCCAAGGCCGGCCGGGACCTCACCCCAGCCCTCTCCTTGGCAAGGAGGGGGTACCTGCAGCTCGAAACGCCGGCGTTGGCCCCCTACCGCGCCAGCACGATGCCCCAGTTCGGCGGGAAGCCCGCCGGATCATAGGGCGGCCCGGCCTCGATCAGCCGGTGGTCCACCTCGTCCTTGAGCAACTGCACGCAGACGAACGCGGCGTCCAGGTAGTTCGCGTCGCGGAACGAAGTCTCGGCGATGCGGGCGCGGAGGTCCTCCACCAGGTCCGGCAGCAGCTCCAGGAGGTGCTCGCCCAACTCGTGGCAGACCTGCACGTGGGCGCGATGCGCTTCGATCGGCAGGATGGGCAGGTTGTGCCGCAGGCCCTCCGGGGTCTCTAGCACCAGCCGGCTGTCAAGCAGCACCTGGCGAAGCGCCTCGGCCGAGAGCTGCGGGGTGTGCACCGCCAGCTCCTCCAGGCGCCCATCGGTGAGGGGCTCGTCGACCAGGCCCCAGAGCAGCGCGTCGGAGATCATGTGGCAGCCGAACGGCGCGCTCTCGGGCGGGCCGGCCTCCAGCGCGTCGCGGCGCCGGTAGTCCATCCCGCACGGCGCGGCGATGGCCGACCAGCGCTGATCGTCACCGTGGTCTGAGAACCCGCCCCGCCAGCCCGAGCGGTACTCGGTCACTCGCTCGTCCACGTAGCCCACGAGGTAGTGACCCGACGGCCCGCGATCGGGTGGTGCCTCGCCAAAACCGTAGGCCAGCGCGAGGAACAGGTTGAAGGTCCCGAGCGGCACCGTCAGCACATGCCGGAGCATGGCTCGCTCGGCCTCGTCGCGGCCGTGCTCCGCGACCTGCTCGGCCGAGCGCGCGATGGGCTCGATGAGCGGCATCGTGGCGTCCGCCGCACGGTGCAGCCAGGGCTTGAGCAGCTCCCAGTCGGTAGGCAGGAGGAGCGGCACGAGGCACCGCACCTCGCCATCGTCGCGGGCCACGAAGTGGGCCTCCAGCAGTTGGCCGAGGACCAGCTCCGCCTCTCCGAGCGGCACCCCGGCCCGGGCGGCGGCTTGGCCGAGCGTGCCGCGCGGATAGAGCGCGCAGAACAGCCGCGCGGCGGGGCCGTGGTGGTCATGCAGCGGCACGCGCTCCGCTTCGCTCCCGCTGAGGCAGGACGAGCCGATCCGCGGCAGCGGCTCGGCGGCCGGCGTGTCTTGCGTGTCGATCATCTCGCGCATCTCCCGGCGCGCGGTGTAAAGGAGCACCTTCACGGCTCCGCGGGTGGAGCCGAGGAACTCGGCCACCTGCCGGCAGGAGAGACCGCGGTAGTAGAACAGCTCGACCGCCAGCCGGCTGCGCGGCGGCAGACCCGCCAGCGCCGACGTCACCAGCTCGCGGAGCTGCGACTCGTGGACCCGGTCCACCACGATGCTCTCCGGGCTCGGCGACACGGCCTCGAGGCCATCGGAGCACGGCTCGGCGGGCCGCCGGGCACGCTGGATCTGCCGTTCGGTGATGCGCCGCAGCCAGCCGGGGAACCGCTCGGGATCGGCCAGCGAGGGCAGCCCGCGCACCACGGCGAGCATCACCTCCTGGCACACGTCGGCGGCCCGGTCCGCGTCGCCCAGCGCCCGCCACGCCCGGCCGTAGACCGCCCCCATCCAGCGGCGGAGCAGCTCGTCGAGCTGTTCCCCGTCGCCGGCGGCGGCCCGGCGCACACTCACGGCGTCCCCGTTCAACCGTCTCTCCCGCGCTCGCTCGCGCGCTTGCCTCAGTAGTGCCGTCGCCTCGCCAGTGGTTAGGAGCGAATCGCGCAATCCGCGGTAGGGGCCGACCTCCGTGTCGGCCCGGTCACCCGGAGGTCAACGCACGCCGTGGTGCCGGAGCGTGCCCTGACGGGCACCGGGCCGACACGGAGGTCGGCCCCTACGCAGGCCTCGCCGTCACGCGGACCGCCTCGATCAGATCCTGCAGGTGGCCGTCGGTCGTGAAAGGGCTGATGATCGTCACGCGCAGGTGGATCCCGGTGGCCAGGCGGGTCTGCACCAGGTGGAAGGCACCCGAGGCGATGATCCGCTGCCGGATCTGCACTTGCAGCGCGTCCAGGTCGCCCTGCTTCGGCGGCACATACCGAAAGCAGACGATGTTGCACTCGGGCGGCACCGGCAGCTCGAAGTCCGGCTCGGCCGCCAGCATCGCGCCGAACCGCCTGCCGAGGTCGAACCGGCTCGTCACGTAGTCGGCGAAGAGCTCCTCGCCGTAGACGCTCAGTGCCAGGTAGAGCGGCAGCGCCATCGGCGTCTTGGTGCACTCGAACGTGCGGCCGCAGAGGTTGTACCACTCGTCGCGCGGGTCGTGGCGGTGCAGCAGGTAGCTCGCCTCCTGCGCGAACGCCTCGTAGCCCCGCCGGCCGTCGCGGAACAAGACCGCGGTGCAGAGCGCCGGCATCATCAGCATCTTGTGCGCGTCCCAGACCACGGCGTCGGCCCGGTCGATGCCTTCGATCAGGTGCCGGTACTTCGGGCTCAGCGCCGCCGCGGCGCCGTGTGCGCCGTCCACGTGGAGCCACAGGCCGTGGGCTTCGCAGAAGTCGGCGATGGGACCCAGCGGGTCGAAGCTGCCGGTGGCCGTGCAGCAGGCGTTGACCGCCACGCCGATCACCTTCCGCCCGTCGGCCTCGGCCCGCCGGCGAGCGTCGTGCAGCGCCTCGGGCCGGGTCTTGTAGCGCTCGTCCGCCGGCACCTTGACCAGACCGGGTCGCCCCATGCCCATCACCTGGAGCGCCCGCGCCACGGAGTAGTGGGCCTGCTCGCCGACCAGCATCGCCAGCGGCGCGCCGCCGGCCTGGCCCTCGCTCCACACGTCGTACCCGGCCTTCGCCTGCCGCGCGGCGAGGAGGGCGGTGAGGTTGCCCAGCGACCCGCCGGAGGTCAGGATGCCGTCGGCGTCCGCGCCGAAGCCGAGCTTCGCGGCGAGCCAGTGGACCAGGTTCTGCTCCATGGCGGTGTTGGCCGGGCCCATCTCGTAGACCGCGGTGGCGCCGTTGAGCAGCGCGGCGGCGAAGGTGCCCAGGGCGGCGAGCGGCAGCGGTGCGGTGACCTGGTGGCCCAGGTAGCCGGGGTGGTGGAGGTGGTTGGAGGCGGCCAGCCAGCGCGGCAGGAGCTGCTCGAGCGGCTCACCGGTGGCTACCGGCCAGTCTTCGAGCTGCGCGGCGGGGTCCTTCCAGGGCAGCACCGGCCCGTCGCCACGGGTCGCGCCGGCGAGGTAGTCGGCCAGCAAGTCGACCACGCCGTGGCCGAGGGCGCGGAACGACTCAGAATCGAAGGCGTCGTGCAGGGGGTCGGGCATGGACGGCATCCTGGCAGGAGCTTTGTGCGGGGCGATAGGAGGTCCTTCAGAAGGCTAGCTGCCCGGCGGTTGGAAACCGCGGCAACCATGCAAAGTCCGCCTGCGCGGACTCCGGATCCCGAGTCGGCGAAGGCCGACTTGGCATGGTAGCCGCGGCTTCAGCCGCCGGGCAACGCCGCCACCAGCCCTGCTTCTTCGAACAACCGCAGGCATGCCACCACCGTCCCCAGCTCCGCCGCGCCATACCACGCCATCCGCTCGCGGATCTCCGCCGCAGAGCGCCGCCCGTTGATCCACCGCCATGCCCGGCGCCAGTCGAACGGCTCGCCGTCGACCCGCCGCAGACCTTCCAGCGCCGCCCGCACCTCCGCCGCCAACTCGGGCATCTGCCAGCGGAGCCGCCTCATCACCAGCCCTGTCTCCGGTGAGCTGTCCTGCGTCGGCTCGATCCCCGCAAAGCTGAGCAGCCCGTCGGCCAGGCCCTCCAGCTCCGCCCGTACGGACTCGTCGCCCTGGGCCAGCCGCGCCGCCTGCAGCACCGCATCGCGGCCCTGCAACGCGAGGAACGGCGAGCGGTCGCGCGGCTCCAACGCGCCGTCCAGGATGCGGTGCTTGTAGTCGTGCGCCGCCAGCGCGCCGAGCCACTTCGCCTCCTCCGCGCCGGCGGTGGCGAGGACGTAGAGGTAACCGCCCAGCATCGCCGCCGCCCGGCCCACGGCGTGCGCGTTGATGTGCTCCGGCGTGTCCTCGTTGCTGTGATACGCCCGGTCGGGCCAGCACGAGAGCTGCGGCGTGGGGATGTCGAAGTAGCCGTCCGCGATGAACGCGTCGTTGCCCCAGAACGGCTCGCTGTGCCACGGCCAGGTGAGGTACGGATCGGGCGAGAAGCGGTCGGCCGGCAGGTGCGAGACCGTGTCGAGCAGCTTGCCGCAGAGCGCGTCGATGTAGGAAGCATTCTCCTCGGGCGAGAGGAAGAGCACCATCTCGCCGCCGCACGCGCGGAAGTCCTGCGCTACCGAGTCCACGCACAGCCCGGCGACCACAATCGGCCAGTCTTCGCGCCGCTCCGCCAGGTACGGCAGGAAGCCCTCGACCTCCACGGCGTGGAGGAAGCGGATACCCCGCCGCAGGCGCGGCAGCCGGCCCGACTCGGTGAGCACGCGGAGCACGCGGGCCAGCTCGAGCGACACGCTGCAGCCCGAGGCGTTGTCGCGCGCGCCAGGCTCGCTGACGTGGGCCAGCACCCAGATCTCCTCCGGCCCGTCGCCGGGGAGCAGCGCGTCGACCAGCTCGGAGGCGCCCTCCAGCCGCTCGGCGTCGACCTCGGCGCGGAGCCTGACCGGCCCGGCCGCGAGCATCCGGCGCAGCCGCCCGCCTTGCCGCGCCGACAGGTTGAAGCCCCAGAGCTGAGGCGAGTCGCGCCGAGTGGCAAGGGTGGTCCACATCACCAGGTCGGGCGCGTCCTCCGCGCGGCGCACCGGCGGGTGCTGCGCCAGCCAGGGCGGGCAGATGCAGTCGGAGACGATCCCCACGGCGCCGGCCTTCCCGGCGGCGGCGGCCACGCTCCCGGGCGGTTGATCGGTGAACAGGATCCGCCCCGCCAGCTCACCCTTGCCCACGGCGTCGGGCGCGAGGGCGCCGCTCCGCACCACGACGTCGGCCTCGACTCCGTCTGGCGGCGTGCCGACGCTGCCGCTGACCAGGCAGAGCGGCTCGTCCTCGTAGCGGCAGATGGTCCAGGCGTCCGGGGCGACGGCGCAGAGCGCGGCGCTGCGGGGCTGCCATTCGAGCGGGTTGCGGCGGCCGTCGAGGGTCTCGGTCCGGTCGTCGGCGGGGTAGCGCACCACCCGGGCCTGCGGGAGGCCGTTCTCGAGGTAGCGGTCGCGGAGTCGTTCGGCGGCGCGGCGGAGCTGCGGGCTGGGCACGGTGGAGCGGCACTGCCAGTGCAAGGCGATGTCGCGGAGCACCTGGGCGGGCCGAAGCTCGTCGAGGATGGCGTCGAGGATGGGCTGTAGCACGAGTCATCTCCCTGCCGAAGGGCACGGCCCTCGGCCCGCGATGTCAGCTACTCGCTCAGGAGCCGCCGTCCTCTTCTTCGGGCGAGATCCCGCGGGCGGCGTAGTCCTCCGCCGGGTCAGCGAAAGAGAGTCCGCGCTTGCTGGGCGGGTCCGGCACGCGCACGATGCCCGCCGGCCGCGGGAAGCCCGGCCAGCGGGTGCCGCTGCTGTACTGCGCGCCGGCCAGGACCGCCCCGTAGAGGCGCGCGGTGGACAGGTCGGCCTCGCGGAGGTCGGCCTCGCTCAGGTCGGCCATGCCGAGCTCGGCGCCGCTGAGGCCGGCGTCGAGGAGCGTCGCGGCGCGCAGGGTGGCGACGCCCAGGTTGGCGCCGTGCAGGTTC
>JACPDV010000624.1 GCA_016183835.1 Armatimonadota bacterium | reverse complement strand
GCGGTGGCGGGTGGAGCTGCAGCACGCGCAGATGAAGCGGGAGGGGCTGCGGGTGGAGCGGCTGCAGATGAAGACGGCGGAGGCGCTGATGCGGGCGCTGGCGCTGTACTGGGTGGTAGGATGGCGGAGCATGGAACTCTGCTACGAGGCGCGTGAGCATCCTGAGTTGGCGGCGGCGGAGCGGTTTACCGCGGAGGAATTGCAGGTGCTGACGGTGCTGCGGGGCAGCCCGGTGCGCACGCTGGGCGAGGCGGTGGCCACGGTGGCGAAGCTGGGAGGCTGGCCGGGCTACCGGTCGTCGCCGCCGTACGGGCCGAAGGTGGTGCAATGGGGCCTGGAAAAGCTCGGGACCATGGTCGCCTACCACCGCATGCTCAATGTGGGGCAGTTAGGTAACAATGACACAGGCTGAGCCTGCGAAGCGGGGGAGCGACGGGGTGGGGGTTTCTGGCCGGTTCGCGGTAGCCGGAGGACCCCCCTCCCGCCTCCCCCCGCTTCGCAGGGGGAGGAGCAGGCGAGACTCCCGGTGCCGCCAATCACTCCCCGCCTCTAGCCCGAGTTGGCACGGTGAGGCGGCGTGGCTATAATGCGCCGCATGGCCCACGCACCCGATTCCGCACGGCCGCCTGCTGAATCAACCGCCGTTCGCGCGCGGGCGATCCTCATGGCGCTCCTCATCATCCCCGGCAACGCCTGGTGGGTGGTCATGATGGAGGCGGTGAAGTACACCGGGCATCCCACCACCTATTCGCTCTACTTCAACGTAGTGATCATCCTGGCGACGCTCACCGCCGTCAACCACCTGCTCGGCCGTGTGTGGTGCGCGCCGTTCACCCGTACCGATCTGCTCGTCATCTACTTCATGGTCGCCCTCGCCACGTCGCTGGCCGGGCACGACCAGGCACAGGTCCTGATGGGCGTGATCATGTGGCCCATCTTCAAGGCCACGCCCGAGAACAACTGGACCAACACCTTCGGGCAGTTCATCCCGCACTGGCTCGTGCCCCGCGACCCGGACGCGCTGCGCGAGTTCTTTGTCGGGAACAGCGGCCTTCTGCTCCACTGGCGGGCGTTTGTGGCGCCGTTGGCCTGCTGGGGCGCGTTCACCCTGGCGCTGCTGCTGGCGTTCTTCTGCCTCAACGTGATCATCCGCCGGCAGTGGGTCGACAGCGAGCGGCTGACATTCCCTCTCGTCGCCCTGCCGCTGGAGATGGTCGAGCCCGAGTTGCGGTTCTACCGGCACCGGGCCATGTGGGTGGCGTTCTGCATCCCGCTGCTGATCAACGTCGTCAACAACCTCCACCAGTGGCTCCCCGGCCTGCCGGAGATCAAGACCCGCTCGTACACCGTGGGGCAGTTCATCACCAACCGCTACTGGGCGCCGGTGGCGGGCACGCCGATGTTCATCTTCCCCTTTGCCATCGGCATCGGCTACCTGCTGCCCCTCGACGTGCTCGGCTCGAGCTGGATCTTCTTCTGGTGGTGGAAGATGGAGCGGGTGATCGGCGCGGCCCTGGGCCTGACCACCGGCCACCCGAACGCGCCTTACATCAGCGAGCAGGCCTACGGTGGCTACATCGCCCTGGCCGTGCTGGCCGCCTACGCCGGGCGGCACCACCTGCGCCGCGTGCTGCGCTGCGCCGTGGGGCTCGACCCGGAATACGCCCGCACGCGCACCGAGGCGCTGCCCTACGCCGTGGCGGTGTGGGGGTTCGTGCTCGCCTTCTCGTTCCTGCTCTGGTTCGGGCGGACGATGGGCATGGAGTGGTGGCCGCTGCTCGCTGTCTTCGTCGGCTACTTCGGCATCTCGGTCGCCGTGGACCGGCTCCGCGCCGAGTTCGGCTGCCCCACCCACGACCTGCACGCCGCCTACCCCGGCGACATGCTCCCCCGCATGTTCGGCTCGCTGAGCTTCAGCCCGCGCACGCTGACCGGCTTCGCCCTGTTCTTCTGGTTCAACCGCGCCCATCGCTCGCACCCGATGCCGGTGCAACTGGAGAGCCTGGTGGCCTGCGGCCGGGTCGGCGCGAGCCAGCGCAGACTGGCTCTGGCGCTGGGTCTCGCGGCGGTGGTGGGGCTGGTCTCGGCCTACATCGGGGTGCTGCAGCCGCACTACGCCCGCGGCGCCGACAGCGCGCGGACCTGGGGGCTGCTCAAGCACTTCGGCAACGAAGCCTGGCAGTTCGGCCTGGCGACCAACCTGCAGACGCCGCGTCGGGCCGAGCCGGCCAGCCTGTACGCGATGCTGATCGGGTTCGTCTTTTGCGTGGCGCTGTTCGCCTGCCGGATCCGGATCGCGGGCTTCCCCCTGCACCCGGTGGGCTTCGCCGTCAGCTCGTCGTGGAGCCTCGACCAGGTCTGGCTGTCGCTCTTCATCGCCTGGCTGTGCAAAGTCCTGATCGTCCGCTACGGCGGCTTGAAGCTCTACCGCCAGGCGGTCCCTTTCGCCCTGGGGCTGATCCTGGGCGACTTCGTGGTGGGCGGGATCTTCAACATGGTGGGCATCTTCACGGGCGCCAGCGTCTACCACTTCCTGGGCTGATTGACCGCCCCGCCCACGGCTGGCTATACTCGCGGTATGAGCGGCATCACCGCGGGCACGGGGATTTGCTGCCCCCGCTGCCGCGCCGTCAGCTATCCCGGCCTGATGGGCTTCCCGCGCTGCCACAAGTGCCATGAGCAGCTCCGGCAGTGCCGCTACTGCGCTCATCAGCAGGACGGGCTCTGCCTCCTCGACGAGGCCGTGTGGCCGCGGCTCGAGGAGGACGACGGGAAGCCCTTCTGCGCCGCGTTCGCAAGCCG
>JACPDV010000056.1 GCA_016183835.1 Armatimonadota bacterium | reverse complement strand
TGCGGCTGGTGCACAACGCGCAGGGTCAGGTGGAGGCGCGGTTCGACTACGAGCTGGAGGACACGCTGAACGCGGTGGAGGCGCAGGTCGAGCTGCTGGGGCCGGACTTCGGCTCGATCACCTCGGCAGCCTTGGACCCGACGGTGGGCGTGCCGCACGAGAACGAGCTGCTGTACACGTTCGCGGCAGACGAATGGTGGCCGGGGGCGACGTACTACGCGGTGCTGACGGGGGTGGACCAGCACGGGGTGGACGATCCGCCGATCGCCCCCAACACGCGGTGGTACCGTATCCGTGATGTGAACAAGCGGATGCTGGCGGTGACCGCGGAGGCGTGCGCGCCGGTCCTGCCCGACGTGGAGATCGTGCAAGTCGGTGAGGGCGACCCGATTGGCGGGACGGTGCCGGTGGTGGTGAAGGTGACGGTGGGCGGCGAGTGCCCGCTGACGGGGTTCACGGTCAAGGTGGTGGCGGAGTGCCCGGTGAACGAGCCGGATCCGGAGGCGGAGCTCACGGGTGCGTGGTACAGCGATGAGGCGTGTACGCAGGCGTCGGGCGCGCCGGGGCAGGGCGAGACGCGGTGGTGGAAGGGGGAGTGGAACACCTGCACGGTGCCGCTGGGTCACAACGAGACGCACCGGGTGGAGGCGGAGCTGCGCTACAGCCAGACCTGGGATCAACAGGCCGGGTCGGTGAGCGACGCGGCGACGCGCGGGGTGGCGAACCTGGTGATCCACGACCTGACGGCGACGCCGGGAACGGCGGACTACTTCTGCTTCGACCCGGCGGCGGACGAGCAATCGGCGACCCGGCATCCGCGGGTGTCGTTCACGATCGTGGACGAGGGTGCGCCGAGCAACGACTACCGGTGGATTGTCTTCATCCGCGACACGCGGTCAACCAACTGGGAGGCGAACTACGCGGTGGTCAGCGGGACGTCGGACGGCCCCGGCGAGGTGACGGCGGTGGTGAACGACCCGTCGGCGCCGGGGCAGACGCAGGACGTGCAGCTTTCGGAGTGGGGGACGTACACGTTCGATGTGTATGTGTGGAAGTGGCCATATCGGCTCAAGGTGCCGGCGACGGTGCCGGGCACGGCCCGCAAGGGCGACGAGTTGTGGTTCAGCATCGACGACAGCGGCAACTGGTGCGCGATGTTCGACTACTACCTACTGGACGAGCTCGGTGAGGAGCCGAGCGAGGTGTGGTGGACTTGGTTGGTCCCGACTTGCAGCCGCTGGCGCACGTGACCGGACTGCCGACTGCCCTCGCCACGCTCCACGGCAACAATGTGCTCTACACCTGTCCGGTGGGGCAGCGGCAGTTCGGGACGTACATCGCGGTGCTGTCGGCGGCGGACAGGCATGGCGATGATCCCATGGACCCGGCGTCGCCCGGCACGGCGAGGCTGTATCGCGAGCACGAGGGCAAGCGGATGCTGGCGGTGAACGACAGGGCGGATGAGGGGCCACATCCGGCGGCTTGCTTCAGCGAGTCCGGCAACGAAGTCACAATTGAGGAGTTGCTCCGGAATGGCTGGTGGTGGGACGAGTACAATCGGCCGGTTGCTTTCTCGTACGGACTGAGATGGCCGTCGGGGTGGCGGTACTGGGGGCCGCCCGCTGAGGGGATGCCAAGCGACTGGGTGGAGGTGCCGATGGCCGTGGACACCCGGGGGACCTACGACGTGCGGCTGGCCAAGGCCCAACAGGTCTGGGGCGCGTTTCAGCGCGTGAGCGTCCTCTACACCAACCAGCAGTCCGTACCGCAGAGCTCGGCACTCAACCTCGGCGACATCTCGATCAGTGCGGATCATACCAGAGACCGTGAGTGCCTTGACCGTGCGACGCCGATTACGAGAGGCTTCTACTTCTCCGACTTGCCGGATGGTGCCTTGGACCAGCTCCATTGTGCGCTTGTGCTTTGTTGTCACGATGACTGGACGCCGCCCGCGGGGTTCGATCGCAGCACGTGGACTCCTTTGCGCGACGTCCAGCCTTACTCCCCTCTGATGAACGCTATCCAGGACAAGGGCGCGCAGTGGGTTGGTGGCGTGGTCGGAGGCCACCTGTTTGCGGGCGATGTCCAAGCGGTATCGCGGGAGTTCTTCAGCACCGCCAAGGGCCAAGTGTTCTCTCACGATGGCCGTGCGTTCCTCCCGACCCTTTCGGACGCCCTCTGGCTGGCGGTGATCAACCGCGACTCCTGGGACGCACAGACGTACCCCGGCTATGCCGACGACGGCCCATTCGTACCCTATGCCCTCCCTTGGCAGCACGAGGCCGACCCGGGCGAGAGCGCAGTCGCCGTCCGACTGGCCCCGTCTGTGCCGCCGGACGAGGACCGGCTCAAGGCGCTTGGGCAACTGGAGTCGCCCCAGTGGATCCACGGTCATCTGAGGGTGCGTGCGGTGGTCCAGCACGCCGACGCAGCCCAGACTCCTCTCGGCGGCGCGACGGCTTCTGCGACAGTCGGCGGTGTCGAGTACGCGGCGCTCAGCGACCAGGACGGCTGGGCCGTGTTCGAGCCGGCGTTCTCTGCGGAGTTGAATAGCTACACTGTGACCGTGACGCCGCCGCCTGACCAGGGCCTCGGCGCCCCCCTGACACACTACGCCATTGGACTGGAGCGCACGGCTGGCGGCCCGGTCAAGTTCGTGTTCATGTGGGATGGTTCGCAGCCGCCTCCCTAGGGAGCCACCGATGGTTCTGATTGCGGTTCTGACCGCCGTCCTTGCCGCTGTGCCACCAGACCCCGTCGACGGCGTCATCAGTCTCCCCACTGCCTACGCCGCCGTGCGCGCCTTCGAGAAGGCGCCCGACCTTGGGGTGGCGTTCCGCTCGCTGGACCGCGCCATCGGGCCAACCCGCTACAGGTGGCCGGCGTACAACCTGCAACGCGCCGATCCACAGCGGCACCACGTCAGGTGGTCGGTTGACCCGTGGACCGGTCGCGTGGTGGGCTGGGGCGACGACGACAGGAACCCCATGGGCCAGCCGCGCGACGCTGCGTACTGGGCCGAGCGCCGACGAAAGGGCAGTCTGCCACTGGCCGACCTGCAGCAGTCGGCCCTGGTGTGGCTCGAATCGAGGATTGCCGATTTCAGCCGGACCGCTTACCGCTACCACGACTACGCCGGTTCCTCCGCCAAGCTGCAGGATGCAAGGGACTGGACATTCTTCAACTTCGCGGCTACCCGTCATCTGCGTGGGTCGGCCACCCCGATCGGGCATCCCTTCGATGCCTTCAGGCTACAAGTCGGAACCGGTTCGGGCGATGTCTTTGAATACTGGGAGGCGCCGCCGACGGACACCGATCTGGAGCCTCCTGTGGTGTCGCAGGAACAGGCTGTCGCGGCGGGCCTGGCGTTCTTCCACCGGCCGGACATGGCGTTCGCGCGCTCTCCGGGCGCGGTGCTTCTGGCCGAGCCCACGAGCCGGTTCCCAAAGCCCACGGTGCTGTGCTGGCATGTGGGAGTCGACTACGTCACGGCCGCGGAATTCAAGGGTCTGGGCGTTGAACACGAGCAGTTCCCGATGGGTATGGTGCAGATCGATGCTGCCACCGGGCAGGTGCTGGAGGTGGACGACGAGTTCGGCCGCGCGCCTGACCGGCACGTGATGACGCCCACCGCAGAGGAGCTCGCCACGCTCCGGGCGTCGTCGCCACCTTCGCCTATATTCATCCGGCGCGTGGAACTGAACGGCGTACGCTTCCTCCTTTACCCGCCGGCCATCGATGTCGCTGCCGCTCCTTCTGTGGCCCAGACCTTCGCCTGGCAGCTCGGCGTCCGCGTCTACCGTCACGATGACGGCCGCCTCCTCCGCGGTGTGCGCGAGGTGGTCCTGCCTGCCGACCAGGTCGTCACCCGCAACAACGAGACTTACTATCCCCTCGGCCCCCTTGCCACCGCCGCCAACGCCACCGTCCTGTGGAACAAGGAGACCGGCGAGCTGCGCATCACCTGCCCGTACAAGGGCGGGCTGCTGGACGACATGGCGAACTGGGACTGAGCGGCCACGGCAGCTCGCGGTCGAGCCCTGGCTCACGGCCGCGGCCACCCGCCCTTCACGCACGCCGCCAGCGCCTCGTCCGCCGCCTCGATGGTCTGGTCGATCACCGCGTCGGTGTGCGCCACGCTCGGGAACCATGCCTCGTACTGCGAGGGCGGCAGGTACACCCCGCGCTGCAGCATGGCATGGAAGAAGCTGGCGAACCGGCCGGTGTCCGAGCGCTTCGCCGCAGCGTAGTCGGTCACCGGGCCGGCCTGGAAGAAGAGCGTCAGCATCGCGCCCACGCGGTTGATGCAGTGCTCCACGCCGTGGCGCTCGCAGGCCTGATGGAGTCCGCGCGCGAGCCGGGCGGAGCGGGCTTCGAGCAGGTCGTAGGGCGGCTCGGAATCGAGCACTTCGAGGGTCGCCAGGCCGCAGGCCACCGCCACGGGATTGCCGCTCAGCGTGCCGGCCTGGTACACCGGACCCGCCGGAGCGATGTGGGCCATGATGTCGGACCGCCCGCCGTAGGCCGCCAGGGGCATCCCGCCGCCGATGATCTTGCCCATCACCGTCAGGTCGGGATAGACCTGGTAGCGCTCCTGTGCCCCGCCGAGGGCCACGCGGAGTCCGGTCATCACCTCGTCGAAAACGAGCAGCGCACCGGACTCGTTGCAGCGCTCGCGGAGGCGGGTGAGGAAGCTCTCGGGCGGCTCCACCACGCCCATGTTGCCCGCCACCGTCTCGACGATGACACAGGCGGTCTCGGCGCCGAGGCGGTCGAAGTGGGCATCCATGGCGTCCAGGTCGGCGTAGGGCAGGGAGTGGGTCAGCTCCGCCAGGGCCGATGGCACGCCGGGCGAATCGGGCAGGCCGAAGGTGGCCACGCCCGAGCCGGCCGCGACGAGCAGGCTGTCCACGTGGCCGTGGTAGCAGCCGTCGAACTTGACCACGCGGTCGCGCCCGGTGAAGCCGCGGGCGAGCCGGATCGCCGACATCGACGCCTCGGTGCCGGAGTTGACGAGGCGCACCATGTCCACCGCGGGGATGGTGTCGATGATGGCCTCGGCCAGGGCCACCTCGCCGGGCGTGGCCGCGCCGAAGCTGAGCCCGTCGCCCAGCACGCGGCTAACCCGCTCCACCACCACCGGGTGAGCGTGGCCGAGGATCAGCGGGCCCCAGCTCATCACGTAGTCGACCAGCTCGTGGGCCTCGGTGTCCACGAGGAACGGCCCGTGGCCGCGGACGAAGAACCGCGGCGCCCCGCCCACGCCGCGGAAGGCCCGCACCGGGCTGTTGACCCCTCCGGGCATGACCGCCACCGCGCGCGCGTAGAGGTCCCGCGCCGTGCCGCCCCGCCTAGAACTCATCGGCAACTGCTCCCGAAGGGGAAGTGTCACCGCTGACCGGCGCAGCGTCAACAGGCAGGGCCGAACCAACACCGTTGGGACGGTGCGGCAACGGATGGTTGCGGTAGACTGTCAGGACCGCTATAACGAAGGCGTGGCGGCGAGGGTGATCTGTAGATCGCGGACGGCGGGTCGATAGGGAGATAGGCTGATCCGGTGCGCGGCCCGGGAGCGTGCTGGGTATGGTTGCGTGCGTCGGGGCAGGAGTCGGAGGGGACGGCCGTGGCACGGATCATGGTGGTCGACGGCGATCCGTCGGTGCGGAACATGCTGCGGTTCATCGCCGAGTACGAAGGCCACGCGGTGTGCGCCGACTTGGACGATGGGCTGCAGGTCATGGCCGCGTGCGAGGCCGACTCGCCGGACCTGGTGTTCCTGGAGCTCCACCTGCCCGGGCGCACCGGCTTGGAGCTCCTGGCCGATTTCCGCCGAGCCTCCTGCGCCGGCTGGCGCCGCGGCGCGGGCCGGGCGATTTCACGGGGCGCACGCCGCGGGTCCTGGTGGTCGAGGACGAGCCGGCCTACCGGGCGTTCCTGCGGGTGGTGGTGGCCGACTCCGGCACCGAGCTGGTGGGCGAGGCGGGCACCGCGTCCGAGGGCCGGCGGCTGGTGAGCCGGCTCCAGCCGGACGTGGTGACCGTCGACGTTCAGCTCCCCGACGGCAACGGCCTCGACCTGGCCGAGGAGCTCCGCAACGCGCAAAAGGGCGTGCACGTGATCGTCGCCACCGCCAGCTCCGATCCCGGCTGCGTGACGCGCGCCATCTCGGCCAACGCCTCGGCGTACCTGCTCAAGCCCTTCTCGCGGTCGCGCGGGGCGGCCACCATCCGCGAGGTCCTCGCCCTCCCGGAAGTGCCGGCGACTTGAACTGAAGGTGAAAGCCCTCCGGTCAGGGCTTAAGGGCGTCCGCTAAGAGCCGATAACGACACTGAGCGCCACGCGTCACGGCAACCGCTGCCGGGGGCAACCAGGTGGGACATGCATCGCGTACTTGTCGTGGACGATGACCAGTCGGCTCGGCGGATCCTGCGCTGGATCCTGGAGTCGGCCGGCTGCCGGATCGTGACCGAAGTGGCGAGCGGCGAGCACGCCGTGGGCGCGTTCCTCGAGACCATGCCCGAGCTGACCTTCCTCGATGTCCACCTGCCGATCCGCGACGGCCTGTCCATCCTGCGCGGCATCAAAGAGGTGGACCCGGATGCCCATGTTATCCTGATCTCGGCGGACGCCGACAGCGCGGTGGTGCGGCAGGCGGTGGAGCTGGGCGCGGCGGGCTATGTGCTCAAGCCGCTCGACCGTGGGCGCGTCCTGGGACTGGTGGCGCGCCTGACCGCGCGTGAGGCGGTCAACGAGCAGAAGCTGCGCCGGCCGCGCGTGCTACTCGTGGAGGATCACGAGCCGTTCCGGGCGGTGCTAAGGCTGGCCGTCGGCGACGCGGGGTGCACGCTCGTCGGCGAGGCCGCCGACGCCCGGCAGGCGGTCGCCGCCGCGGAGCGGCTGGGTCCCGATCTGGCCGTGGTGGACCTCGGCCTGCCCGACGCCGGTGGCATGCAGGCGGTGGTGGAGATGCAGAAGGCGGCCCCGGACATGCGGCTGGTGGTGGCCACCTCGGTCAGCGACGGCACCACGGTGGCGCAGGCTCTCGCGATGGGGGTGACGGGGTACCTGGTGAAGCCCTACGGCCGGACCAAGGCTGCCGCGGCGATCCGCGAGGCGCTCACCCAGCAGGT
>JACPDV010000599.1 GCA_016183835.1 Armatimonadota bacterium | reverse complement strand
AGGCGGATAGCGTATGGCCGCAGGATCTGACGACCCGTCACTCCGGCCTCAGGCCCAAAGCTTGAGCCGGTAACAGGTCTACGTTCGGTAGCGAAAGGGCGAGACGTTGTTTGAAAGCGCCTGGCGCGCGGACCCGGAGAGCAAGATGCTCCGGTTACCAAGCCGCCATCGAGTTGGGGAGTGGCACGTGGACAAGCTGCGCATCGTGATCGCGGATGACGAATCAATCATCCGGCTGGACTTGAAAGAAACGCTCCAGCGGATGGGTCATCAGGTCGTCGCGGAGGCGGGAGATGGTCGGATGGCCGTCGAGCTTGTCCGGCAGCAGTGGCTGGCCCACGGCCGCGGCCATCCGATTGTAGTGGCGGCGCCACTCGACCATCAGCAGCACGTCGGGCTCGCCCAGGAAAGGGGTTTCCGGGAGCGGCCCCTCGGTTGCCGTCGGCGCCGGGGACGAGGAGGGCGGAAAGGGACCCAGCGCCGTCCGTCCCGCGCCCGGCCCGAGCGCCTCGATCCGCAGATCCTCGAAGGCCACCCCCAGCGCGTCCACCACCAGCAGCCCGAACGCCCCGCTCTCCCGCGCCGCCTCGGTCCACGTGCCCACCACCTCTCCGCCGCACTTCAAGGTGTGCGCCTCGCCCCTCAGCTCCAGCTCCAGCGGCTTGCCCTGATCGAGCACGATGGCCTTCGACACGCCGCGCTTGACCAGCGCGAACGCCCCGCTGGTGATCCGCCCGAAGCCGTACGTCCCGGCCGGGCCGACGACCACGAAGCAGCCGTCGCGCTTGGCCGGGTCGAAGCGGTAGAGCAGCCCGCACCCCGCGTTCGGGCTGGCCGCCGGCGCCGTCGGGTGGAGCCGCAGGATGAATCGCCCGTCGGCCACCGCCGGCCCTTGGCAGCCCACCGCCAAGACCTCGCCGGCCAGGCCGGTGCAGTGGAGACCGCCGTCCTTGAACTGCCACTGCGCGTCGAGCTGCCAGAGGTGCGCGTTCTCGTCGAGCGGGTCGTCGAAGAGCACGGTGGGTCCGGCGGCGAGGCCGGCGAGCAGCCAGCCGAGGGCGAACGTCCGGATCACTTGCCGTTCCGCGGCACGGGAACGAGGTAGGGCCCGCTGGGGATGGCCACAATCCGCGCCTCCGGCCCGTGCTTGGCCAGCGCCTCGGCCACCGCCGCCTCCACCGTGGGCTGCGGCGTCACGTGGCACCGGCGCAGCTCGTCGGGCGGCACGCCGCTGCCCACCAGCATCACGTCGCCGGCGCGCAGCACCCGGCAGAGCATCTCCACCTCCCACTGATCCTTGATGAAGAACCCGGGCGCCTGGATCTTGCTCATGAAGCCGTCCAGGTCGCGCATGTCGAACAGCATGTCGCGGAACTCGGGCCCGCCGATGCCCTCGCTCAGCTCAGCGGCGATGATGATGGTGCCGCCCGGCTTGAGCGCCGGCAGCGCGCCCACCATGCCCTTCACCGCCTGGTAGTAGGTGGCATCCAGCGGGTAGCCGGCGCTGCTGGTGACCACGATCTCGGCCGGCTCGTCGAGCGGCGCGGCGCTGATGGTGTTACAGAACTCGACGCCCGCCAGGTGCGCGGTCTCCAGTTCGCCGGCGAACACGCCGCAGATGTTGCGCGCGGCGTCGATCACCACGTTGACGCTGAAGTCCACGCCGGCCCGGTGCGCCACCTCGAGGGCGAAGAGGTGGAGCGGGTTGCCGTCCAGCACGCCGTTGGTGGCGCGCGGGTCCTCGAGCAGGGCGGGGCTGTGGAAGTAGTTGACGGTCTTGATCGAGATCAGGCCGGGGCAGACGATCTTCCGCCCGCCCGAGTAGCCGGCCATGAAGTGCGGCTCGATCAGCCCGGTGATGACCTTAAGGTCGGCCTCGACGTAGGTCCGGTCGACGAGGATCGGCACGCCCTGGCGGGAGTCGCCGAGGCAAGCCTGCTCGTCGTCGCGGTCGCTGTGGTGGTTGACCACCCGATAGCCGGCGGCGAGGTCGGCGCCGATCATGGCCTCCAGCTCGGCGCCCTCGTTGGGCCGGTGGTTGCCGGTGGCGACGAGGATGGTGATGGCTTCCGGCGGGATCCCGGCCGCTTCCAGCTCGGCGATGACCTGCGGCAGGATGACCTGGTTCGGCACGGGCCGGGTGACGTCGCAGATCACGATGCAGGCGTTCTTCCGGCCACGGGCAAGCGTGGCGAGCGGTGCGCAGCCGAGGGGCTCGCGGAGGGCGTCGCGGACGGCGCCGGGCTGGTCGGCAAGCGGCTCGGCCTGGCGCAGGGTGAGGACGGCCCGGAGGTGGTCATCGGGCAGCTCGGCGCTGAGGCCGGTGCGGCCGTAGTCCAGCTCGATACGCATGGGAAGCACCTTGACGACAGGGCCAGTGTACGGAGATGGGCGGGGGGAGTCAAGGCGGGGTCGTCGAGCGCCTCGCGGAACTGCTGGTCGTACTCCGTGAGGCGGTCATCGACGATGGCATGGATGAGCTTGAAGGCCTCGTCCCACGTGGGTCCGGTAGTGGCCAGGCGGACCTCCAACGGCAGGGAGGTGGGCGAGGCGGCCGGGCGGGCGGGCGCGGGCGGAGCGGGGCCGGATGGTCGGAGGTAGCCCGAGGCGATGAGGGACTCGCGCAGGCCGGCGGGTGAGCTGGGGCCGAGGTCGGGGAGGACGGGTGGCGTGACCAGCGCTCTGACCGGCGACAGGGCAGGTGAGACGGCGTACCTTTGGGCGGAGGGCGCATCGAGGGCAGCGCCGGGGGGCGAGGCGGCGGTCTGATCGCCAAGCAACTCGTCCAGACCTGGCCGCGGCAAGAGACGCTGGCTGATCTGTTTGGCGTCCAGTCGCTCCGCCAGACGGCGGCGGGCCCGCTCCTCGCCTGCCCCGAGGATCCCCGGCAGGTACCTCACTTTGTCAGTCGCCTCGAATCCGTACCAGAGCTTGCGGAACTGCGCCTGGAGTTGGGCCAGTTCGCCAACGCTTCCCTTCAGAGCGCGGCGGTACAGGTAGTCGCCGGCCGCGATGGCCAGAAGGCCACGTTGTCTCTCAACGCGAATGCCGCGAATCACCGGCCCCGGTAGGGGCTCTCCGAGGAACCGACCGGAGAGCACCTCGTCCCTTAGCGCCGGCACCAACTCGGGCGGCATGGCCCGGAACGCCGCCGAACCGACATCCCCATGCGCCCGCAGGAAGGCCCTACCCAACTGGTCTGTCAGGCCGGTCTGCAGTGCGTCGCTGAGCGCGCCGATGTAGTCTCCCAACTCATCCGTTGGCTCGGGAAGTGCTCGCAACAACTGGTGGTAGAGCGCGATGGCTGCCGCTTTGAGTTGGTTACTGCTTCTCCGCTCTTGAAGGCCGAGCCTGGCCCGGCAGTAGTGGTAGACGGCCTCGCCGAACTTGTCCAGTGCCAGCCCCTGCCGGATGAGCGCAGCACGGAAGTGGCCGCGGGAGGGCAGTCTGCTGGAGTGCTGTTCTACGTTCCGAGCCGCTGCCGTGTACTGCGCCCCTCGGACCTGCGTCCAGAGGCCGTCCCAGTTCCTCAGGCCGGTCCCTTTGGTCCTCTCGCCGCCATGCCAGCGGGGGAAGCTGCCGAGGCCCTGGTTGAACGCGAGGTCGATCAGCACCAGCCGTACGCCCATCGGGAGCCGGCCGAGGAGGCCAGCGCTCTGTTCGCTGCCGGGTTTGTCTGGCCGCGCTTCCTCGATGAAGGTCCTGGCTATCGCTTCGGCCTCCGGCTTCTCCCACTCGCGCAAGCGGACTATCTGGTCATCGTTCAGCGAGTACGCTCTGCGGTTCAGCAGGAGTTGGCCGGGGGCGCCATGGTCCCACGTGAGACCGGCCACGCCCAGAATGGTGCCGATCTGGTCCCCGTGCGCCGTCAGATCGAAGCCGATGCCAACGGTGGGCGAGTCGGCGTCGTTGGGCGTCCGGTGGTAGCCTTCGGCGGCCGTCCACATGGCATCGAGTATGCGGCTCTCTTCAGGGCTCATCGCGGGCCTCCAGCCCAATCCCAAGGGGCTTCGCCAAAGCCGGTGCAGACAGTTTGACCGGGCCGTGAAGGACTACCTTGCGGTACCACGAAGCATCTGCCCAGGCACCTCGGGGAGGGAAACGATGCGTACGGCAGTTGCTCGGTCCGCGACGCTTGGAGTGGGTTGTCTCCTGGCGCTGGGCTGTTTGTCCACGATTTGCGGGGCGCCCGCGGAACAGCACATCGAGTCCCCGGCCACGTCGCCGGCCGCCCGGCCGGCCGAGGCCCCACCCACGCATCCACCCCGGCGGCCAACCCCGCCGCCGCCCTGGGCTGTCCGGTTCGAGAACCAACTGCTCACGCCTCGAATGGTGGCGAACCTCGCCCGGGCGGGCTGCCTGCCCTACGAGGCCGAGGAGCACCGGGACCTGTATCCCGGGACCGTCTCGGTGGACTTCTACGTCGCACACGGACGCTACGGCACACTTGACGGCACCGCCGTCTGGGGCGCGCAAGGCTGGTGGGTGGTGTTGGACCTTCACGGTCGGCCGCTCTACGGCTACCAGCGGTTGGGCGCCGCGCCCAATGGTGACCTCGTGCTCGCGGTCATGTGGCGTGACGAGGGGTTCGACCCTCTCGAGAAGGACGAAGAACACGGCAAGTGGGTCTGGTCCGAGGCCGTGCTGCTGCTGCACGCGGAGCGACGGCCGTTCCTCATCGACAGGACGTGGGATGCCTACCACGAGCAGCGGGCCTACGGCACCCGACAGCGGCTGATGCTCGACGTGCGGGGCGTGCGCGTTGTGCAGCGCGCCATCACGCCCGAGAAACTGCCGCGCGTCTGGCTGCGCGGCACGGGCTTGTGGATGGGCCGTACTGAATATGGTCAACAGACTCACCAGCCCATCAAGCCCGCGCGCATCGCCACGCTTCCGCGAACCGGGACCCTGACCACGCTTCGCGATCTGCGCTTTGCAGGCCAGCCCCTGCACCCCGAGGTGGTCCTGCACTTGGCGGAGGGTCCTTACGTGGAGAGCCCCGCGATGGTCACAGGACTGGACGTCGGTAACTGGTACGAGCCGTCGAGCAGCGATCTTGTGCCGCCAGTGTCGGACGGTCCCGAAGTCTGGCGGGTCGCCCTGGTGCCAAACTACGATTCGAATGCGGTCTACCGCGCACTTGGGCGCACCGGTGCCGGTCGGCATGTGGTTGAGGTGTCGTGGGGCTGCTTCGGATATGAGCACTACTCGGCGATCCTGCTCCTGCGGATGGTCCAGGAGCCTTGCTTCGGGTACGGCGACAGGGAGACGCGGACCCGGCTCTACCTCGACGGCGCTTGCGCGTTCGACGGGATCGGCGTGCTGTCCGCCGAGCCATACTCCTCGAAGCGCCATACGGTGTGGTACTTCACCTACAACAGGTACCGTGAACGCGTGAAGCAGTCCATCGACTTGACCGGGTTCTGAAGGCGACCGGAGCCGGGAGGCTTTGTTAGTCACGTTCGGTTTCGCCCTCCCCGCTGACCTGGTGGACGGTGCCGATGCGGCCGGACCCCGCCTCCATATGCGTGAGCACCTCGCCGAACGGCCGCCCATTCTTCGCCAACGGTACCCCGTATAGCCTGAGGCTGAGGCACGACAGCGCCGCCCAGCACTCCTTGTCAGCCAGCATCTCGCCCAACCGCCTCTCCGCCTCGCCACTCCCGAACGGGGCGCTT
>JACPDV010000055.1 GCA_016183835.1 Armatimonadota bacterium | reverse complement strand
ACGGATGTCCCATCCGGAGCCAAAATGATGGTCGTCGGAGGCATGCCATGGGAGACCGCAGCCCATCGAGAGGTGCCCGCCAGGTGGCGCCGGTATGGGCCACGAAGCCCATGAACCTGCCGCGCAGGGGGTCGGCGGGCGGTGTCCGGCCTGCGCGTCGGCGCTCTCCCGCCGTGGAGACACCCATGAAGAACCCACGGCACTGGGCCTACCCGGTCGGGTTGGCACTGGCTGCGGGCTTGCTGGCGTCGCTACCCGCGGGCGCGCTGGAGCGGAACACGGGCATGCGGCGACGCCCCGTCCTCTACCGGATCGGCACGACGGTCTTCTTCGCGCGCCCGCCAGGTTTGAGCGTCGATCCCAGGCGGATCGCGCACTACCCGGCCATCACGCCGCTCCCCCAGCGGAGGTTGAACGCGTTCACTCCCCTGGTGCGGCGGCATCACGGGCCGTTGGCCCTGCACAGCGTGCTGACGTTGCCGTCGCCGTTGCGGGGTCGGCGGCCGACGTTCTTCGCCCGGCCGCAGCTCATCCCGGTCGAGGCGTTCGTGGTACGGCGCTGAGGGCCACCCGGGCGGCTATAGGAGACGAAGAGGTCTTTCGGCATCGCGCCCCGCCCGTGGTCGCCCAGGATAACGGTACCCCAACCGCCTGGGTTCCGCAAAGCAGCGCAGGTGGTCAAACCCCGAACTGCGTGAAGTGGTGATCGAAGTGGTGGTCGATGAACACGCCCCACTCCTCGGCGGTCAGCGGCCCGAGGACCGGGTGAACCGGCCAGCGCTCGGGCGGCTGCGCGAACGCCGCGATCGCCTGGTCGAGCCGCTGCACGTCCGCCGCCCACTCGCCCGGCTGCGTGGCAAGCAGGCTGGGCGGCGCCTGGACCTTGCCCTTCGGCCACGGCGCGTAGAGGATCTTGCGCTTCATCAGCCGCGCCATCATCCGCATCACCAGCGGCACGTGGATAGTCGTCCGCCCGAGGTACAGATCGATCGCGTCGAGCTGATGGCAGACCATCTGTGGTGCGGTGAACCTGCCGAACTGCGGCTGTGCGTCCGGCTGCAAGGCCGCCAGGCGTCGGCGCAACAGCTCGCGGTCCGCTTCTTCCAGGATGTTGCCCATCGCGCTCCGCTCCACGCCCTGGGTTCGGCGGCAGTGCACCGGCACCTCTCCGGCGGCGAGCCCTCCTCCTGAGTCCGCGCAGGCGGACTTGGCATGGTTGCCGCGGCTTCAGCCGCCGGGCATGACCCCTCTCCGGCGGTTGTGCGGCCGGTCCGCGCAGCCTATACTGACATCACGACGTGAAGGTGGAGAGCGGTGCGACCGCCGCTCCCGGAAAGGCCCGCGCCGTGGCACGTGCAGCCGTTCGTGAGCGCCGACGCGGCGCGGGGTGCGCCCGTCTGACCATGCTCTCTCTCCTGCTCTCGCTGGCGGCCCGCGTGGTGGCCGATGCGCCCGCCCATCCCGCCGAACACCCCCTCCTCCCCGGCATCCGCTGCCCCGAGGTGTGGAACCGTGACTGGCCGCGGGTGATGCACGACAAGCAGTTGACCGGCTTCTCACCCCTGCCGCTCGGCATGAAGACCGCCCCGACGGTCTGGGCCAAGGTGGACGTGGGCGGTGAGCTGAGCTGGGCCAGGGCCGTCAAGACTCACGACGGCCGCGACCTGTGGCTGGTCAACGACGGGCCGCTCCGCCTCATCGACCCGGACGGCACGGTGCTCTGGACCAGCGACGAGTGGGGCTACCTGAGCTACTTCGGCGACCTGCGCGGCAACGGCCGCGACTACCTCCTGCTCGCCACCGGCACGCGGCTGTCCATCGTCAACGGCGAGACCGGCAAGACCGAGTGGGTGCGCAGCTATGAGCCGGCGTGGGTCAACATCCGGCCCGCCGTGGGCGACATCCTGCCCGACCGGCCCGGCCTCGAGGTGGCCGTCTTCTGCCAGTACGGCGAGGAGGGCTACCTGTTCCAGGTGCCGCCCGAGGGCGACCCGGTCGAGGTCTGGCGGAAGACCGTGGTGGTGCCCGGCGAGCATCCCGAGCGCTACGACCACGGCTGCGACATCCGGCTCGACTTCAGCGACCCCGCCCGGCCGGTGATCTGGAACGTCCGCCACCATCGCTGCCGAGGGCTCGACGCGCGCACCGGCGAGATCCTCAGCTCGCTGGTCTACAGCATCGGGCCGGGCCACCAACGCAACTACGGGCCGTGGGCGATGGGCCGTGACCGCGACGGCAAGCCCATCATCTGTGTCGTCGCCGAGGCCGTGCAGCAGCACGTGGAGGGCATCCGCCTGCACACCGACAGGCCCTGCGAGCTGGCCTGGAACCACTACTACGGCGAGGTCTACCTGACCCCCGGCGTGTCGGTGCAGAACCTGGCCATCGCCGATCTCGACGGCGACGGCGCGCTGGAGATGGCCTACAACGTGCACGACCCGGCGGAGAAACTCCGCGCGTTCATTCGGGTCCGCGACGGCGGCACCGGCACGCTCAATGCGGAACTGCCCGATGCGGTGGCAACCACGGTCTTCCGCGGCGTCGGGCCGGAGAAGGTCAGCGGGCTCGTGGTCAGGCCCGAGCCCGACAACCGCGCGCCCGCGCAGCGCTCCGTGAAGCTCTACCGGTTCGTGGCGGGCGGCGGGCTCAAGCTCCTGGCCGAAGTGCCCCGCGGCAGCGTCTGGGGCCCGGTCACCGCGCCCGGCGCCGAGGGCAACGACCTGCTGCTGCTCGTCACCGGGGCCAAGGGCGGCCGCCGGCTGGTGCGCTACACGCTCCGCGGCGACACGGTGAAGGAAGCGTCCGCGAGCAGCTCAGCCGCACTGACCGCGACCGCGCCGGTGGCGGTGGTTAGCGCGGCCGGCCCGCCGGCCTTCCTGACCGCCGGCCAGGGCAAGTTGGAGCGGGTGGGCTGGGACGGGAAGCGCGCCTGGGAGCTGCCCCTGGTGGGCGGCTCGCCGCCGCTCTGCACCGCGGGCGACCTGAACGGCGACGGCCGGGCCGAGCTGGTGGCGAGCTGCGCGGGGAACCGGGTGCGGGTCTTCAGCTTCGCCGCCGACGGGAAGTACCGTGAGTTGTGGAACCGCGAGTTCGTGGCGCCGCGCGAGCGCTCCGGTCCGCTCCTCTACGATCTGGCGAACGACGGCAAGCTGTGCGTGGTGGCTCCCGGCAGGTCGGCCGCCGGCCGGCTGTGCGTCCGGGCCTACCGCGGCGACGGCTCGCTCCTCTGGGCCACGGAGCTGCCCAACACCACGGCCGATGACGGCGGCTCGGCGGTGGCCTGGAACGCGGGCGAGTTCCTCCCCGGGCCGCGGGCCGGCCTGGCGATCTCCTTCGTGATCGGCAAGCAGGCCGACGAGGGCACGTTCCTCCTGGAGGGCAAGACCGGGCACATCGTGTGGGAAAAGCGGCGCTACCAGGACGGGACCAACGTCCGCGGCGTGCGGCCGATGGGCCTGCCCACCGCTTTCGACTACGACGGTGACGGCGTGGAGGAGGTGGGGATGGACATGTATAGCTACATGGCCTGGCTCCGCGGCACCGACGGCAGCTTCGCCTTCCTCCAACACACCAACAACCTGGGCGCGGACGGCGCGCTCTACGCCGCGGCGCTCTACAACAGCTACGTGCCGGTCTACCAGACTCCGGAGGCCAAGCGGCCCCACTGGTTCGTGCCGCTGGGCTGGGGTGTGTTCGGGCTGATGAACCCGGATCCAACGACGGGCATCTGGCGCGAAGACGACGGCTACGACACGCCGGCGAAGGTGGGGCTGATCGACGTGGATGGCGATGGGCAGCTCGAGGTGGGCTACACGGTGGCGCACGACCCGGTGTTCAAGTGCCGCGACCTGTGGACGGGCCGGATGAAGTGGGAGCTGAAGCTGTCGTATGCGCCGGGCACGCCGGTCCTGGTGGCGGATGCGGACGGCGACGGCAAGGGCGAGTTCATCACGGGGCCGTTCTGCATCGGGACGGACGCGGCGGGCCAGGGCGTGCTGAAGTGGACGGCGCCGACGGCGGTGAGCTGGGCGAGCATCGCGGACTTCGATGGGGACGGGCAGGGCGAGATGACGTCGGGGTGGCGGGGGAAGGTGTATGTGCTGAAGGGGCAGTGAAGGCGTCAGGGCCAGACAGGCATCAGACGCCGCAGGGGAGATCCTAGCCGATGAGCCGCTCTAGCCTGCCGACGAGATCCTCGGCATTGCGTAGACGTTCGGCGGCCGCGTCCGGCTCGATCTGGACCCAGTCCTGATAGTCGCTCCGCATCCGGGAGTTGTACAACCGATCGTACATCTCACCCCACGATGTCTCCAGATGGCCACCCTGGACCAGATGCTGATGGACCCCGGCCTGAACGCCGGTGTGCTTGCGGAACCGCCTGCCTTCGCGCAGCAACCACGCGCTGGCGGCGTAGTACGCGCGGTTGACGCTCGAGGTCAAGAGCCCGTGGGTCCAGCACAGGCGGGCCGCTGCGAGCGCCTCACCCGCCTTGTCGAGCCAGTAGCGGACGAGTTGATCTCGTCGCTCCTCCTCCGTCATAGCTGAACCCCCTCCAAATCGATCTCCGCGCGGAGCGGCAGCACCCGCCCCATGCCGTGAAGCCACTCCTCACGTGGCTCGACCAGCACACTGAACACCACCCCTTGCGCCAATCCGAGGTGGAACAGGGCATCGCTGACCGAGTCCTGCTCCCGCCAGCCCAGCTCCCGCGTGGTGAGTACAAGGAGGTCAAGGTTGGACTCCTCGTCGTCGCCGCCGCGCGCCTTGGAGCCGTAGAGGATCACGTCTGAGACGGCGAACCGCTCCTTGAGCAGACGTGCGGCCGCCTCGACCGCCAGGCGATCGCGTTCGCACAGCCGCAGCTCACTCAACGCCGCCATGCCCAACTCCTGCCCCTAGTGTACCCCGCCCACGTCCGAGTGGCGAGCGTCGGCCCGTGACGGTTGAAACCCCGGCCGCCTCCGTCTATACTGGCGCCGACGGAGACTCCCCCGTGGATCGCTACGGCATCGCCACGTCCGGCAACTGGATCGTCGACCGCGTCAAGATGGTCAGCCACTGGCCCGACGAGGAGACCCTTTCCTTCATCAACTCCGAGCAGCGGGGCACCGGCGGCGGCGCCTACAACAGCGTTATCGACCTCCACAACCTCGGCGTCGACTTCCCCCTGATGGGCATCGGCTGCATCGGCGACGACGCGGACGGCGCCTGGATCCGCGCCGACCTCAGCCAGCGCGGCATCCGGCAGGACTGGATCCGCACCCACCCCACCGTGCCCACCTCCTACACCGACGTCTTCAGCGTCGAGGCCACCAAGCGGCGGACCTTCTTCCACTGCGCCGGCGCCGGCGCCGAGCTGGGGCCGGAGGACTGGCCCTACGACGACGTTCCCGCGCGCGTGATCCACCTCGCCTACCTGCTCGTGCTGCAGAAGCTCGACCAGCCCGACGCCGAGTACGGCAGCGTCGGGGCGCGGGTGCTCTCGCGGCTGAAGGACACCGGCATCACCACCGTGCTCGACATCATCAGCGAGGACAGCCCGCGCGTGCCGCAGATCGTGGTGCCGGCGCTGCGCTACGCCGACTGCCTGGTGTGCAACGAGTTCGAGGCGGGCGTGGTGACGGGCATCCCCACTCGGGTGCGCGCGGTACACGCCGGCGCCGATGCGGAGCACCCGCAGCCGCAGGTGACCAGCTACCTCAGCCCCGACGGCGTGCGCGCGGCGGCGCGGAAGCTGATCGAGATGGGTGTCCGCGAGCGCGTGGTGATCCACATGCCCGAGGGCGGCTATGCGCTCTGCCGCTCGGGCGAGGAGCGGTTCCAGCCCTCGCTGCGGGTGCCGCAGGACTTCATCGTGGGCACGGCCGGCGCGGGCTATGCGTTCGCCGCGGGAGTGCTCTACGGGCTGCACGAAGGCTGGGACCTGGCGCGCACGCTGAGGCTGGCGGTGGCCACGGCGGCCTCCTGCCTGCGCCACGCCACCTGCACGGCGGGCGTGGGCCGGATGGACGAGGTGCTCGGCCTGCTGGATCGGTTCCCGCTCCGCGAGGCGGTGATCTAGG
>JACPDV010000598.1 GCA_016183835.1 Armatimonadota bacterium | reverse complement strand
CACCGGGTAGCGCTCTCGGCAGATGCGCCGGGCCTCCAGCACTGGTGGCGCGACGGCGTACTGCGCGGCGTACTCGGCTAAGCTGCGCCACGTGAAAAGACCGTAGCCGGCGAACTTCACGGCCAGCAGTCCGGTGCAGACGCGCTGTTCGCTAGACAGCGTGACCGGACAGATGGGGTTGATCTCAATGGCCGCGCAATCCGGCTCGATGCGCGACCACGATTCGGCAGGGTCGGCCGCCGCGAGGCTCTCGATGGCGGGCTTCGTCAGGTCCCCGAGCGACACGTAGGCGCGGTAGATCGAGTGGTTCAGCACAAAGGGACTGGGCCAAGCCGCGTCCCAGGGGACGTTGAAGTGCTTCACGTCCCAGGGGAAGCTCCGTAGGTGGCCTACCATGCCCGATTCGTCCCATTCCATCTCGTTGGTGCGCTCGTAGTCCTGGTCGATCCTGCGCCCCCACTTGAGAGATACCGAAGCGTTCGAGGAGGGTGTTACCCCTACGGCGTCGCGCAGGGACACAGCCAACTCGTGCAGATCCGTGCCCCTCATCTGCGGGGGCTTGCCCGGGTGGAACAGGATCAAGGAGCTGTAAAAACTCATGGGTCCACCGTTTCCGTGCGGGTCCCCTACCGCACCTCCGTCGCCACCGCCAGCGCCTCCGCCGGCAGCTCGAATCGCACCTCCGCCCCCTTATCGAAGCCCAACTCCCCGCTCGCCGCGATCATCCCCCGGTCCGCCGTCGGCACGCCCTCTCGGGAGTACCGGTACACGCGCAGCGCCGCCGGCCTCGCCAGCCCGAGCCGTAGCGTCACCTGCACCGCTTGCGGGTAGCGGTTCACCACCAGCACTGTCAGCTCACCCCGAGCCGAGACGAGCGCCACCGCGCGCACGTCCGGCGCCTCCGCCGGCGACTCGACCGCTACCACGCGGCTCCCGCGACGGGTGTAGCGCGTCAGCAGCGACCACGCGTAGAACCCCGGCCGCGGCTCCCACCCTTGGTCCTTGAAGTGCCACAGACCGTATTCCTGGCGCAGGTCGGTGGTGTAGTAGGTGTCGCCCAGGCACCACATCAGCGCGGCCGACGCGCCGCCACGCAGCGCGGTCACCGCGAAGTCCGCCAGGAACAGCCCGTACTCGTACTTGTCGTTCTCCCAGTTCCTGAAGGTCTCGCCGCCGTAGCCGAACTCGGTCACCAAGAGCGGCTTGCCGCTCCCGCGCAACAGCCCCTGCCGCTGGGCCAGCCACGGCTCCAGGTTCGGCACATACTGGTGGCGGTAGGTGTGCACCGACATGCTATCCCACAGCGGCAGCCCGCGCGCGGCGCAGCCCGCGTACCACGGGCTCAGCTCGCTCGGCCCGGACTGGCACTCGTCGGCGCCCAGGAGCCGGATCTGCCGGCGCAGCCCGCGCTCGCGCAGGAGGCGGTCGAGCAGGTGGTTCAGGCGCAGGTACTCGTCGAGCGTCACGGAGCGCAGCGCGTCGCTGTCCGGCTCGTTCATCAGGCTCAGGTACTGCACGTTGTCGAGGCCCTGGTCGCGGCGGAGGAACTCGACGAAGTCCACCAGGCTGCGCACCATCGCGTCGCGCTTCTCGGGCCTGGGCAGGCGGGAGGTGCCGTCGCGCATCCACGCCGGATACGCGAAGTAGTCGCCCCACGGGTGCACGAGCACCGCCGTGCCGAGGCGTTTGAGGAACCTGACCCACATCACGTAGTCTCGCAGCGCCTCGCTGTCCGGCGTCTGCCGGCCCTCCGCGGGCTCCCACCACTGGTAGTCGAAGAGGGTGCGGACCAGGTGCGGGCGCATCGCCTCCACCCGGCGGAGGATCAGCTCGCGATCGCGCTCGTCCACGCCGTGCTGAGTGTTGCACTCGCGGGTGAGGAGGAAGTCGCCGTGGGCGCCGAGCCCGTCGAGCCTGGCGCAGAGCGTGTGCTCCGGCCGCACCCGCAGGCTCACCCGGTCGCCGGTGAAGGCGGGCGGCGCCTCGCGGGTCCGCACCAGCTCCGCGTCGTCGAACCACACTTCGCCCACGCCGTGGGCGACCAGCGCGAGCACCAGGGCATCGGCGCCGTCGGGCACCATCGCGCGGACGTGCAGCCGCATCCAGTCATGGTCGCCCGCGCCGGTGACCTCGCTCTGCATGAAGCACAGCCGCTTCCCGGCGCGCATGACCTCGAGCGTCACGTCGCCACCCAGTCCGTCCGTCCACCGCGTCCGCGCCCAGGCGGAGCCCTCGTACTCCTCGCCCACGGCGACGGTGGTCAGGTTGCAGCGGAAGCAGGGGTACTCCCGCGCACCCTCGGCATCGCTGGTGGCATGGGCTGAAGCGCTCCCGCCACGGGCGACCGTGACGTCGCGGGTGAGGCTCGTGCCGGGGTACTGGTATCGTTCCCATCCGTCGGGCACGCCCTGCCCTGTCTCGAACGACGGATTCCCCGCCAGGTTGGTGGCCAGCGCCAGCATCAATTGGGGACAGACGGTGGTTTTCACGGCTTGCTCCGCGGCCGGCGGCGCGGTGAGGCAGCCGTCGCGCATGCCCGATTCCGCCTGCGTTCGTGCGCTCCCGGGGGCGCTGCCCGCCGACGGGCTCACCGGGCCTGCAGGCGACAGGCGTAGTCGGCGACCCGGGCCCGGATCCGGTCATACTGCGCGGGCTGCAGTCCCGGATGGACCACGTGGTCGTAGATCCGCCCGGTCTGGGTGGCCGGATAGTGCTGGACCGGGCGCCGGGTCTGCCGCTCGATGCCCTCCAGAACGCGGTGCGCCTCCTGCGCCAGCCGCCGCCGGGTCCGGTCCGCGCCCTCCTCGGCGCTCCGGATGGCGTCGCGCAATGCCTGCAGGTAGCGGTAGTCATCCACGCCCTCGCGGCGCCCCTCCCAGCCGAGGGTGGGGAGGTTGCCCTCGGGGCCCGGCAGCACGTAACAGTTGCGGTGGGGGTCTTCGTAGTAGGTGACGTCACCGAAGTCCACCTGACCCTCCGACGTGAGGCGCGCGCCAGTGGCTTCGCTGTAGCACCACTGCCAGTTGCCGCTCAGGCCCGTGGTCCAGGTGAAGTAGCCGGCGAAGTAACGGTCATTGCGGGGCTGGCAGCCGTTCCACTGGCAGTTGTAGACCCAGCCTTCCTTCCCCGCCGCGCGCGCCTGTGCCACGATGTCCGCCATGGCAGACAGGCCATCGCCGAGAATCCACACATCGTAGTAACGCCCCAGCTCGCCCGGTTCGCCGATGGCCGTGGTGGTGCGGGCCCCGGGGACTCGATGTACCACGTCAGCCTGTGCCTGGATCAGCTCGCGCTGCTCGGCGGAGGGTTCGTCCACGACATACCACAGCAGCTCCGGCCAGCCCTTCTCAAGGCCGAGCTGCCGGGCCGTGGCAACCGTCCTGTCCCGGTTGCCGAACTCACCATTGCTCGTCCCGGTGGCCAGGAACAGCAGCGGGTGGCCCGGGTGGAGCAGGCCTGCCTCCTGGAGCAGCGCCATCTGGCGGTTGAGGGCCAGGTGGTTCTCACCGATGCCGCGGCCCGGCCCGGTGAGGTCGAAGTCGATGGCGAGAGCCCCATCGGGCAGTCTGCGCTCGATGTTGGCGTACACACTCACCGAGTTGCAGCCGTGGGCACGCATGTCGGCCATGGAGCGGCGGTAGAACTCCTCCGTGCGGAACTCGGGGTACTGGCAGCACTGGCGGTAGTACATGCCGTAGGTAACGTCCGGCTCCGGAAGCTGCAGGGGCAGCACCTCCACGACCAGCGGCAACGACCGCGGCTCCGCCCCCTCGGCCGACACCCGCAGCCGCGAGCGGTACGTCCCCGGCCGCAGGGTTTCCCCCGCATGCACGGTGAGCCAGAACCGTTGCGTCTCCCGCGCCGGGACGTAGACCGGGACTCCGGGGACGATGAACATGGGCCGTCGCTCGTAAGACTGCCCGGCCTTCAGCGGGTAGCCGTTGTTGAGCCAACGCGTCATCGTGCGCACGACGCCGATCTGCACCGCCGCCGCCGGCCAGGTGGCCTTGCCGGGGCCCTGCAAGTCGCCCTCCAGCTCCACCCGGAGCGCCGTCAACGGGCGCAGGGCCGTCACGGACAGCGTCACCGGCTCGTACTCTCCCGGCGCCAGACGGCACGTCAGCGCGGTGGCCAGCTCGGACCGCGTCGGGAAGTACGTCGGGTAGATCAGCTCCATCCAGGGCTGGGACGAAAGGAGATAGCCACGCCGCGCCTCCTCCGTGGTCAGCGCGGGGAAGGGATGAGGCGCCGGCGACAGGTCACCCGTCTGCACGGAGTCATCCGCCACCAGGCTCACGTCATCATAGAGGATGGCCCCGCTGCCGTAGCGCCGGCCGACGTAGAGGCTGATCTCGGTCTGTTCCTCGGTGCGGAAGGCCAGCGTGCACTCGTTCCAGACCCCCAAGGCGTAGGCGTCCCGGCAGACGAAGAAGGCACCACCCGGGTTGAGCACGCCGAAGGTGTGGTGCGCAGGCCCGTCGCTGCGCATCCGGTAGCGTGCGACGTAGCCGGTGCGCGGCTTGACTTCGATCCCGGCCAGCAGCGCCGCGGAGGGCTTGTCGGGGTCATCGCAGCCGCAGCGCAAGTGCTGGTTGCCGCCCCCGTCGGCGTCCCGGGCCAGGGTCACGACGCCGCCGAGCTGCCACCCAGCGGCCGAGAGGTCCGCAGCACCGCCTTCGAAGTCGCCATGGGGCACGAGGTACAGGATCAAGAGGGGACAGACGGTGGTTATCACGGCTCGCTCCGCGGCCGGCCGGGTCTGCGCGGCCGCAGGCTCCGCCCGGCCAGCACCTCCAGCCGCTCGACGAAGCTCTCCTCGCCCCACGGCCAGCCGCTGTGCGTCCGCTTCCGAATCGCCTCCGCGTCGTCGCCCGCGACCTCCGCCAGCCACCCGGCCCACTCGCGCCGATCCTCCGTGGGCCACGGCTGCTCCGCCAAGAGCTCATCCGGCTCGCCCAGCAGGTGCGCCCGCGCGCTAGACCAGCGCCACTCCGCCGGCCGCTGCACGAGCTCTGCGCGCACCGGGTTCAGCTCCACGTAGCGCAGCGCGCGCATCAGGTGGCGGTCGTCGAGCGGGCACGAGTGGAACCGTCCCTGCCACAGGTGGCCCGGGTTGCCGCGCTCGCGGTTGACCATCTGCGCGTGCCGCATGTGCGTGGCGGCGAGCGCCTGCGCGATCGCCAGCGGCTGACGCGGCAGCACCACCAGGTGCACGTGGTTGGGCATCAGGCAGTAGCCCAGCAGCTCCAGCGAGTGCTTGCCCGAGTACTCGCTCAGCCACTCCAGGTAGCGGCTATAATGGCGCTCGCAGGTGAAGACCGGCTGCTGATAGTTGCCCCGCTGGGTGACGTGGTGGGGCACATCGATGAAGACGGTGCGTGCGCGACGGCTCATGCGCCGAGTGTGAGGCATCCCCGAGCGTGAGTCAAGAAAACCACCGTCTGTCCCCAATTATCACGGTGTCCCTCAGCCGGCCCGGCCAGGTCGGCTGTGAGCACATCGACCCGGCCTGCATCAGCGATGTCTTGGGCGAGCCCGGCGTCGTGCTCTGGGTGGACGTTCAGGACCCCGGCCCCGCCGAGGTGGCCATGCTGCAGGAGGAGTTCGGCTTCCACAGCCTCGCCCTCGAAGACGTCGCCGCGCAACGGCAGCGGCCCAAGGTCGATGAGTACCCCGACTACTACTACGTGGTGATGTATGCCCCGCTCCCCCTCCAGGAGCGGAGCCAGCTCGAGATCGAGGAGCTGGACGCCTTCGCGGGCCGGAACTACGTCGTCACCTGCCACCGTGGCGAGCTCGACTCGCTCCGGGAGTCGGTGCTGCGCTGGGAACGCACCGAGCCCGAGCTGCGGGCGCAGGTGGGCTTCCTGCTCCACGTCATCACCGATACGGTGATCGACAGCTACTTCCCCGTGGTGGAAGCCCTGGAGGACCAGCTCGACGAGATCGAGCTGGCCATGTTCCGACCCAGGGCGCCGTTCGACGCCGAGCAACTGCTCAACATCAAGCGCTCGCTGTACACGCTGCGCAAGGCCATCTACCCGCTCCGCGAGGTGTTCAACACCTTCCTCCGCCGGGATCAGTTGATCTTCAGCGCCGACACGGTGCCCTATTTCCAGGACGCCTACGATCATGTCCTGCGGCTGCTGGACACGCTGGACATCGAGCGCGACATGGCCACCGGCGCCATCGAGGTGCAGCTCAGCGTGGTCTCCAACCGCCTCAACGAGACCATGAAGCGGCTGACCGTGGTCGCTATCTGCGTGGCCATCCTGGGCGCGGTGTTCGGCGCCTGGGGCATGAACTTCACCACGGTGCCGTTGGCCCACCTCGGGCTGACCGGCTTCTACCTCGTGGTCGCGGGCACGCTCGCGCTGGTGGGCGCCGTGCTGGCCGTCGCCAGGCGGCTCGGTTACTGGTAGTCCGCTTCGCCCGTCACGGGCAGGTCACAGCGCCGGCGACTCGAACCCACCGCCACTGGAGCCCCGCCATGCTGTTCGCGCCCTGTCTCGTGCTCGCCACCGTCGGTGCCGCACCCGTCGAGCTGCATCCGGACAACCCGCGCATCTTCCTCTTCCGCGGCAAGCCCACTGTCCTGATCGGCTCCACCGAGCACTACGGCGCCGTGCTCAACCTCGACTTCGACTACCACCCCTACCTCGAGACCCTCGCCGCCGACGGGCTCAACCTCACCCGCACCTTCTCCGGCGGCTACCGCGAGGTGCCCTCGAGCTTTGGCATCAAACACAACACGCTCGCCCCGCAGCCCGACCGCTTCTGCTGCCCGTGGCCGCGCACCGGCCAGGCCGGCGCGCACGACGGGCTCGGCAAGTTCGACCTCTCGCGCTACGACGACGCCTACTTCGCCCGTCTCAAGGACTTCCTCACCGAGGCCGGCCGGCGCGGAATCGTGGTCGAGTACACGTTCTTCTGCCCGCTCTACGACGAGAGTCTCTGGCAGGTCAGCCCGATGCAGGCCGGAAACAACGTGCAGGGGATCGGCAGCTTCGCCAGCACCGAGCTCTACACCCTCAGGCATCCCGAGCTGACCGCCGTGCAGGAGGCGTTCGTGCGCAAGGTGGTCGCCGAGCTGGCCGGGTTCGACAACCTCTACTACGAGATCTGCAACGAGCCCTACTTCGGCGGGATCACCCTCGAGTGGCAGGCGCACATCGCCCAGGT
The DNA here is from genome assembly GCA_016183835.1 of Armatimonadota bacterium. Classification (GTDB taxonomy): domain Bacteria; phylum Armatimonadota; class UBA10988; order UBA10988; family UBA10988; genus JACPDV01. The sequence goes on along the minus strand of JACPDV010000598.1, from coordinate 7,724 downwards.
GATCGCCGACGCGGAGGCCGGGCTGCCCGCGCGCCACCTCATCGCCCAGAACATCGCCAACGGCAGTGCGAAGGTCGGCCAGCCGATCCCCGAGGTCTCGATCTTCAACTACCACTACGCCTCGCCGCCGGTTGCCGTGGCGCAAAACTGGGCGCTGAACCGGCCCATCGGGTTCGACGAGACGGGTTTCCGCGGCTCCGAGGACCGGACCTACCGGGCGGAGGGCTGGGAGTTCCTGCTGGCCGGCGGGTCGGTGTTCGACCACCTCGACTACTCGTTCACGCCGGAGCAGGAGGACGGCACCGCCAAGGCGGAGGCGCCCGGCGGCGGGAGCCCGGCCCTCCGGAAGCAGCTCGCTCTCCTCAAGCGGTGCCTCGAGGGGCTCGACCTGGTGAGGGCGAGGCCGCTGCCCGGCTGGGTCGTGGGTCCGCTCGACGCCGGGTTGCACGTGCGGGCGTTCGGCGTGGCGGGGGAGGCCTACCTGGCGTACCTGCGGGCCGAGCACGGCCTGCCGGCGCCGGTGACGCTGAGCGTGGAGCTGCCGCAGGGGACGTGGCAAGCGGAGTGGCTCGACCCGCGGACCGGCGCGGAGGCGGGCCGGGCCGAGGTGGTGAGCACGGGCGGGCCGGCCGTCATCCAGGCGCCGGCGTTCGGCGAGGACCTGGCGCTGCGGCTGGCGCGCCAGGGCTGAAAAACTACCGTCTGTCCCCAATTATCGCCCGCAACCACTCCCGGGCCGCCTCGGCTCGAACGGGGTCGCCCGGAACCGCGACGACCGACTCGACCCGTTGCGCCAGCTTCGCGCGGCCCGCCGCGTCACCACGGGCCTCGAGCGCGGCCCTTGTCAGCGCCAGCAACTGGTAGTCCTGCCAGCCGCGCCGCCAGGCCTCCCAACGCCGCGAAGCCACCACGCCACCCTCCACCGGGTAGACCAACGAGGTATCGTAGGCGGCCCTGGACTGCGCGCGGTACCACGGGTCACCGTAGTACTGCTGCGCCCAGTAGCCCACGCCCGTGACGCCTGCCTGGTACGCCCACCAGAACTTGGCCAGGTAGTGCCGGGTCGGGTCCTGGCCCTTGTCGTTGCCGCCTTCGCTGTAGAAGTAGCACCAATGCGGTTTTCCGGAGGCGGACAGCAAGTCGAAGAAGGGCTTCATGTCCTCGGCGAAGTGGACCTTGTAGTGCGGCACCCAGACGTCGGTCAATGCATCCATCCGGCGCGCCTCCGCCACGTCCGGGGTGCTGCAGTCGATGACCACCCGCACCCCGGGATCCACCGCCTTGATCCACCCGGCCAGCTTGCGGCTGGCCTCGTTGACCGACTCGTCGTAGGGGTTGACCATGAACTGGTCGCGGGTGAGCCCCGCCGTCAGCAGATGCTCGAGCACCGCCCCGAACCACGCCTTGAACGCCTTCTCGTAGGCCGGGCTGTCGAAGGGCAGGTCGAAGAGGTCACGCCGGAGGTCGCGCTTCTCCCAGATGTCCAGGCCCACGTAGTACTGGGTGAAGTAGGGCCGCATGGCGGCCAGGTGGGCATCCAGCCGGTCGAAGTTCAAGGGCTCGGCGAGGGTGCCGTCGGCGTTGGCCTTGATCCGGGGGAGCTGGTGCAAGCCGCTCACCATCGCCACATCCACGCCGTGGTCCCGCAGGTCGCGGTAATGCGCCTCCAGCCAGGCACGGTCGGCGGTGACCGGGTCGGAGAGGAAGTTCCAGGTGAAGGCATGGACGGCCCGGGGTGTACGGATGTCCGCCGGCACCACGCGAATGCTCAACGGCCATTCCACCGGCTCGCCGGTACCGCCGTCCAGGCGCTCCAGCCGCACCTGCCCGGCCGCCTGTCCGCCGGGCAACGGCGCTTCGGCCTGCAGGCTTAGCCACACCTGCGCCGTCAGGCCGGGCGGGATGGTGACGGTGCCCGCAGGCAGGGGCACCAGCGCATCCTGGATGGGCCGCCCATCGCCTGCCGCCACCGGGGTGGCCAGCCGCCAGAGGCTCCTCACTCCCGGCAGCCCGAAGTGGAGAAAGGCCGCGGGGCCCTTCGGGTCACCGCCGCGCAACTGACAGCGGAGCGTCAGCGGCTGGTCAGTCAGGTTGGTCAGGTTCCACGCCAGGTCCAGCCATTCGCCTTGCAGGGCGACGAGAGCCAGCGGACCGGAGGGCTTGTCGGTCGCGCCGGGCTCGCCCGCAAAGGGCTCGTAGGGAGCAGCCCGGGCCGCCAACACGCCCTGCCCAGCCAGCGCCCCGGCCTTGAGCCGCAGGCGCGTCAGGTCGGCACTGAGGGTTTCCAGGGCGGACGCCAGTTGGGCATAGGCGGTGCCGGCCGTCGCCTGCGGCAGCTCCGCGAGCAGCTTGCGCCAGGCGGCGAGGCGGTCTTGCCACTGGTTCACCGGCTCCCGCAGGGCCGCCGGCCAGTCCGTTCCGGGGGTCAGCTTCGCGGCCCGGTTGGCCAGCAACTGCCGCAAGTCGGCGAACACCAGGAGCCCGAACCGCCCCGGCGCGTCGAAGCTGCCACCCGTGGCCTGCCACGCGCTCAGTTCAATGACGGCCTTGCGCTCGCGGCAGAGGTTGCCGTACCACGCGTCGCCGGATTGTGGCGTGGCGACGCCGAGAGAGGAGAAAGGGATCGCCATCTCGACCGACCACTGGTCGTTTCCTTCGGCCACCTTGACCGTCCACACCGGGTTGAAGCCATAGGAGTCGCTGCCCAGCAGGTCGTGCCGTTGGCCCAGGATGTCCACCAGGAAGTGCATGTAGCTGACCCGGTCGGCCGCGGGGTTGAGGAAGACCTCGACGCAGTCGTTGTTCCAGACGGGGCCATCGTGCTTGTCGTACGGGGCGCGGACGGTCGCGGTGAGCTTCGGCTCCTGGCAGACGTACGCGAGGTACAGGTTGGTGGTGTCGTAGCCCGCGTAGGCGGTCGTGCCGGCCCGGGGGGCCAGACCGCCGGCGTTCTCTACGAAAGCGCCGACCTGGCCCGCGGCCTGCCACTCGCCGGCCTGGACCTGGCCGTCCAGTTGCGGCTCGGGCATCGGCCGCACCACCAGCGGCAGCGCCGGAGCCGGGGCGCCGGTAGCATCCTGAACTTGCACGGGCACGCGCACGGCATCGGCAGACGGCTGGCCGGCCGTGTCCAGGACCTGAGCGTACTGCCAGCCCTTGCCCGGCACGTTCCGGGCCAGCAGCAAGGCGAACGCTGCCGGGCCGGGCGGGAAGTCCAGCGGCACATCGAAAGTGAAGCTGACGCGCAGCCCATCGCCGGGTGCCTGCTTGTCAGGCAGGGACCAGGGGTTGAGCTTGTCCCCGGGCAGCCGCATGCCGCGCTGCGTGTCCCCGGTGGCGTAGAAGTCCACATTCGGCCCGGTGTATGCCGGTTGGCCAGGGGTGATGACCTTCCAGTCCAGGTGGCCGACCACGCGCTGCCCCGGCACCACCGTTCGCGGCAGGTCGTGGCTGACCAGTTGGTACGTCCCCACGGTCTCCTGGGCCGCCACCGGGCCGCAGAGGGCGGCCAGCAGGGCGGCCAGGCCAGCCCACGCGGCTGTGGTGCTCGCTCCACGCTTCACGGGGCTCTCCTGTCCGCGCCTCGCGCGGCCAGGGCTTCGGCTCCCAGACTTCGGTTCCTCTCGGCCCGCGGACAGGGAGGGGATCCGGCTCCGCGGCCCGGCCGGCTGTCGCCGCTCACTCCGTGGCGTCGAGGCGGCTGAGGTCCACGCGCAGCGCCTCGTCCGGGGCGGGCTCGGTGTACATCGTGGCGAACTTGGCGCCGAACCGGACCTGCTCGGCGCGATAGCTCGACCGCTGCTGGACCATCTGTGAGAAGGTCTCCTCGAACGCCGTCACCAGTACCAGCACCTCGGCGTCGGCTGCCAGCAGGTCCTCCCGCGACAGGCCGGACAACGGGCTGGACTCGTCGATGGGGTGCACCACGGTCCAGCTCAGCGGGAACATGTCGATGTGCGAGCGCTCGGTGTCCAAAGCGTGGAAGGTGCGTCGAGGTGCGCCGTCCACGTCGCGACGGAGAGACAGGTTGACCCGCACGTTCAGCTCGCTCAGCTCGCTGGCGCGGGCGTTGGCGAGGCGGAACATGAGCGCGGTGCCGCCCCTGTACGGCGCCACGACCGCCACGCGGCTGAACAGGATTCGCGCCGTCGGCCGGGCAAAGCGGGCGAACACCAGGCCCGTGACCAGCGCGAAGCCGAGCAGCCCCACCAGCGACTCGACGGCCACCAGCACCTCGGCCGGCAGGTTGCCCGGGCTGACGTTGCCGTAGCCGATGGTGGCGACGGTGTGGACGCTGAAGAAGAACGCCTGGACGAAGCGGCTGACGGGCGCGAGCTGGTCGCTGCGGTGCAGGCCGCCGGGTCCGCAGGCGAGGTAGCCGAGGGCGAAGAGCAGGTTGACGGCGACATACGTGAGGCACGCGAGGGCGATGAACCGGGGCCAGGAAGTCTGCAGCAGGGCGTGGTAGGCGGATTGCGATTGCCAGAAGCGGAGGCCCGTGCGGTGGACGTTGAAGCTGCCGTCCGGATTGAGCAGCCGGGCGCGCCGGCCGCTGGCGACGCGGGTACCGAGGCCGAGGTCGTCCATGGCTGGGTCGGGGGCTCGTGATTCGCGGCGCATCGCGGGTCTCCTCCACCGGCTTGAAGGGGGGAGAACCACCGTCTGTCCCCCACCAGTATGCTGCAGCCCTGACAGGCTGGCGGGCCGCCGCCACACTAACGCTGCCCCTGCCCCGACTCGGGCCGGCCGGTCAGTACTCCGCGCCGGATCCCGGGTCAACCCGAGAGCACGATGCACCATAGCGAACCCGAACGCTGGCATCACCCCCACAACTACGGGATCGACCATTCCGACGCCGAATGGCGAACTCGCATCGTCATCGGCATCACCGCCGCAATGATGGTGGTCGAGATCGCGGCCGGCGTCGCGTTCAACTCCATGGCGCTGCTGGCAGACGGCTGGCACATGAGCACCCATGCCGCCGCCTTCCTCCTCACCGCGATGGCCTACTACTTCAGCCGCCGTCACGCCGCAGACCAGCGCTACAGCTTCGGCACCGGCAAGATGGGGGTGTTGGGCGGGTTCGCCAGCGCCATCATCCTGTCCGTCATCGCCCTGCTCATGGCAGGTGAGTCGGTGCGGCGCTTCCTGTCCCCCGTGCCGATCCACTTCAACGAGGCCATCGGTGTGGCCGCCATCGGCCTGCTGGTCAACCTGGTCAGCGCGCTGCTCCTGAAGGACAGCGTGCATCCCCAGCATGGCCACAGCCACGGGCCTCACGGCCACGATCTGAACCGCCGCGCCGCCTTCGTCCATGTGCTCGCCGACGCGCTCACTTCGGTCACCGCCATCGTGGCGTTGCTGGCCGGCAAGCTCCTTGGTTGGTTCTGGCTCGACCCGGTCATGGGAGTGGTCGGCAGTTGCGTGGTCGGAGTCTGGGCTTGCGGCCTGGTACGCGACACCAGCGCCATCCTGCTGGACCGCACGCCGGCCTCCACCGACTTGCCGGACCAGATCCGCCGGGCCGTGGAGAGCGATGGCGATGCGCTTGTCACCGACCTTCACGTCTGGCAGGTGGCCGCAGGCAGATTCGCCGGCATCGTCTCCATCGTGGCCCACGACCCGAAGCCTGCGGAGACCTACCGCGGACGGTTCGCCGAACACGAAGAGCTGGTCCACGTCACGGTCGAGGTGCAGCGCTGCCCCGGAGCTCAATCAATGCAGGCGGCGTGACCGGCAGCGCCCTCTACCCCCGCCGCGCCATCCCCAGCCCCGCCGGCACGTTCCTCACCCCGCGGTCCCGCAGGCCCAGCTCCGCGATCAGGTCCTCCAGATACTCCGCACCGGCCCGCAGCCGCTCGTGCACCTCCTCGGCGTGCGGGATCCGGTCGTCCTCCTCCGGGTCCGGACACGCCGCCACGCCATCCCCTCGTGACACCGCCGGCCGAACAGCATCACGGCCGCGAACTCCTCGCGGGTCAGGTCCAGCCTACCGGCTCGGCGAACCGGCGCGTGGTGCATCGGCCGCCGGCCGTGCCCGGTCAGCCAGCTGTTGCAGGAAAGGGTCCGAGTACCGGTACTCGCTGAACCAACGTGCCAGTTCCTCGTGTGTCATCCCCGCAATCTCGGCACTGATGCGGTCACGAATCCGCCGTGCCTCCGCCACGCAGTCGTAGCTCTTCGGAGTGGGATCACTCATTCTCCAACACCTCCCGCGGCGTACGAATCTCCAGCAGCGGGTAGCCGCGCTTTAAGTTGACCGCATTGTACGCATGAATCCGTCTCAGGTTGACGATGTGCTTGAAGTTCCAGCTCACTAGAACATCGACCCGAGCCACGGTCGCCTGAGCGATATGCAGGGCGTCCGCAGCCATGCTCGCCGCGAGCGCGATGTCCTCGATGTAAGCGGCGGCGAGTTCTTCCGTTTCGGCGGATCGCGGCAAGTTCTCGAGGTGGTCTGCCGGAACGGAGGAGACCAATCGTCGCACGGGCTCCGGCGCGTCCTCCAACTCGCGGAGTGTGAGCTCCGAGAGGACCATGATCATCTCGCCCGCGACGAACGCGGCGACCAACTCCTGCGTGGCGTCACGGAACTCTGGGTCCTCGCAGCCGCCGAGCACCGACGTGTCCGTGTACACCCGAGCCTTCATGGCCGCATTCTACCCCAAGCGTGGCATGTCTCGCCAACGTGGAATCACCCCCGCCGCGCCATCCCCAGCCCCGCCGGCACGTTCCTCACCCCGCGGTCCCGCAGGCCCAGCTCCGCGATCAGGTCCTTCAGATACTCCGCACCGGCCCGCAGCCGCTCGTGCACCTCCTCCACGTGCGCGAACTTGTCGTACTCCTCCGGGTCCGGGTACACCCCCAGCCGCATCCCCTCGTGGCAGCGCCAGGCGAACTGCATCACCTCCGCATACTCCTCCCGCGTCAGGTCCGGGTGCAATGCGAGCCAGCGGCGGTCGAAGCAGTGGAAGTAGAACAGCCACTTGTGGTCTTCGATGCTCACCGGCAGGTCCGGCTCGTACTCCGCCAGCACCGGCAGAATGGTCCGCCAGTCCAGCGCGCCGCGGCCGGGCGGGAGCGTCTGCCGGCCGTAGCCGCTGTCGACGAAGAACACCGTGCCGTCCTTGATGTGCGTCAGGTGCGTGTAGGGCGCCGCGCGCTTGACGGCCGAGACCGGGTCCTCGCAATGGCAGAGCACGTTGGCCGTGTCGAGGCAGATCCCCGCGATGTCCGGCCCCACGTCCTCGATCAGCCGCACCAGCTCGAAGGTGGTCAGGTCGCCGTGGGTCTCCAGGTTGGCCCGGCAGCCTTGCGCGCGGAGCACCGGGCCGAGGGCGCGGATCAGCGCGGCCGAGTCGGCCAGGTGCTGCGTCCAAGGCACGGGGTGCTGGTAGCGCTCGTCGCCGCCGCCCAGGTGGGCGTGCAGCTCGGTCCAGCCGATCGCCGCCGCGGCCTCAATCTCCTCGGTCAGCCGCCGCAGGTGCTCGTCGCGCGGCAGGTCGGCCAGGTGCGGGTCGAGACTCACCGAGAGGGAGACGTGGCTGTACAGCCCCAACTCGTCGGCGCGGTCGCGAATCGCCTGCAGCTTGCCCCGGTCCAGCTCGGGCGAGAAGCCCCGCAGGCCGCCGAACTGCGCGCCCTCCAAGCCGGTCTCCTTGAGGTAGTCGAGCGTCTGGAACGGGTCCAGGCCCAGGTCACGAAGGGTGAAGGTGTCTACGCCT
>JACPDV010000596.1 GCA_016183835.1 Armatimonadota bacterium | reverse complement strand
GACAAGGTCAAAGCCGAGCTGGCCGCCGGCCGGCGCGCGATCCCGGCCACCAACGCCTTCGCCGGGCGCGACCCGGTGGCCAACGTGGTGAAAGAGCTGCGCATCGACTTCACCGTCAACGGCCAGAAGCAGAGCCAGCGGGTGGAGGAGAACGCCACGCTGACCCTGCCCGAAGGCGCCGAGGTGGTCCTCGCCTGGTACGGATTGGTGGACGACCGGCCGGCGGGCGAGGTGGACGTGACCAAGCAGCTCCAGGCGCTGGTGAAGAACGGCCGGCTCGAGGTGGCGGCGACCAACGGCCTGGCGGGCGACCCGGTGCCGTTGGTGGTCAAGCAGATGCGGGTGGACTACCACTACAACGGCGTGGCGGGCACGCGCGTCGTGGGCGAGAACCAGGTGCTCCGCCTGCCCCCCGACGGCAACGAGCTGGGCGATCCGCCGGGCTACGACCTGGCGGAGGACGCCGCGGGGAAGCGCTGGCTGACGGCCTGGCAGCCGGGCACCTACACCGTGGCGCTGGCGGGCGGTGGGAAGGCGGAGCTGAAGCTCGACCCGCCGCCGCCGGCGGTGGTGGACGGCGCCTGGATGCTCCGCTTCCCGCCCGACCTGGGCGCACCGGCCGAGGTCACGCTGCCGAAGCTGATCTCGTGGACCGAGCACGCCGAGCCGGGCGTGCGCTACTTCTCGGGCACGGCCGAGTACGTGCGCGACCTGACCATCCCCGCGGGGCTCCCGGGCCCGGGCCGCGCGCTGGAGCTGGACCTGGGCAAGGTGCGCAACTTCGCCGAGGTGACGCTCAACGGACACGCCTTCGGGGTGCTCTGGAAACCGCCCTACCGGGTGGACATCACGGGCGTGGCGAAGGCCGGGCGGAACGTGCTGTCGGTCAAAGTGACGAACCTGTGGGCCAACCGGTTGATCGGCGACGAGCAGATCGACGACGGCCGCCAGTGGGCGGGCGACGGGCGTCTCCAGGCCTGGCCCGACTGGCTGGTGCAGGGCAAGCCGAAGCCGGACGACGGGCGGGTGGCGTGGACAACCTGGCGGCACTACACGAAGGGGTCGGCGCTGCAAGAGAGCGGGCTCATCGGGCCGGTGACGCTGCGGGCTGGGCTGCGCCAGGAGGTGCGGTGAAGCCGCCCGCCGTCGGTCCGCGGGAACGTTGGTGAAGGCGTAGGGGCGGCCCTTGTGGTCGCCCGTCTGGCTCAGGCGGTCCGTAGCAGGGCACGCGGACGGGCGACCACAAGGGTCGCCCCTACGGCGATGCGGTGTGTCGGAGGGGTGCGCGATGCCGACCCTTGTCTCGTGCCTCGATGTCCTCGACTGGAACGTCGCGACTGACCCGGACAACCATGGCATCGCCGACGGCTGGTTCTCTGCCGCGCCAGAGCACGCCAAGCACACCCCCATCCCCTGGATCATCCAAGCCCCCTTCCCCGGCTACCACGGCGTCGCCTGGTACCATGCCTCCTTCGCCGCGCCCGACCGCGGCAAGCGAACGCTCCTCCGCTTCTGGGCCGTGGACTACCACGCCACCGTCTGGCTCAACGGGCAGTTCATCGGCTGCCATGAGGGCGCCGAAAGCCCCTTCGTCCTCGACGTCACCGGCGCCGTCGCCGACAGCAACCTGCTCGCCGTGCGCGTGGTCAGCCCCTGCCACGAGCCCATCGACGGGCTGCTCCTCAGCGAGATCCCCCACCGCAACGCGGCCGTGCCCTACCGCGCCGGAAGCGCTTGGGCGCAAGGCGGGATCATGGACTCCGTCGAGCTGCTTCAGGCACCCGTCGTGCGGCTGGCCGACGTGTTCGTGCAGGCCGACCTCGACGGCCGGGTGCGGGTGGCGCTGGAGGTGGACAACGCCGGCCGGGCGACTCGGGGCCGGATCGAGCTGACCGTCGCCCCCGCCCACGGCGGCGAGACCGTGGCCGTCGGCACGCAGCGGTCCTCCTTCCGCAAGGGCACGAGCGTCGTCGAGGCGGAGCTGCGCGTGCCCGACCCACGGCGCTGGGAGCTGGCCGAGCCCAACCTCTACCGCCTCACCGCCCGGCTGCGCATCGGCGAGGAGTGGGACGAGCTGTCCACCCGCTTCGGCTTCAGGGACTTCCGGTTCGAGCGCGGTCACTTCCGGCTGAACGGCAAACGCCTCTACCTCAAGTGCTCGCACACCGGCAACTCGTGCCCGGTCGGCCTGGAGCTGCCGGTCGACCCCGACTGGCTACGGCGCGACCTGGTCAACGTGAAGGCCATGGGCTTCAACGCCATCCGCTTCATCGCCGGCGTCGCCAAGCGCTACCAGCTCGACCTCTGCGACGAGCTGGGGCTGATGGTCTACGAAGAGTCCTACGCCGGCTGGTGCCTCGGCGACTCGCCGCGGATGGCCGAGCGCTACGACGAGTCCGTGCTGGGCATGATCCGGCGCGACCGCAACCACCCGTGCATCACCATCTGGGGGCTGCTCAACGAGACTCCCAACGGCCTGGTGTTCCAGCACGCGCTGGCGACGCTACCCAAAGTGCGCCAGCTCGATCCCACGCGGCTGGTGATTCTCAACAGCGGCGACTGGCACAGCAAGGCGGACGCCAAGCCAGGCACCCGGCCGGGGAGCCTGAGCAACCCGGGCGGCACCGAGTGGGAGGACGTGCTCAGCGACCAACACCCCTACCAGCCCGAACCGCAGACGGCCGAGGTGGTGAACCGACTGCGCAATCTGGACGGCGGCGAGCGGCCGGTGTTCGTCTCGGAGTACGGCATCGGCAGCGCGGTGGATCTGTGGCGCGTGACCCGCTGGTACGAGCTGCTCGG
>JACPDV010000054.1 GCA_016183835.1 Armatimonadota bacterium | reverse complement strand
AAGGCAGTGAGGAACGCCGTGCGCATGCGCGCCTGCCAGGCGCGGACGGCTACGGGCGTGGTGAGGGCAGCCTTCTCGGCGGCGGTGCGGGCAAAGCAGGCGCGGGCGCGGTCGCAGACGGAGGTGTGGAGCATGTTGCTCAGATCGCCGTAGCCGCCGACGGGGTAGAGGAGGTCCATGCTGTCTCAGGCTCCAAGGGGGACGAAACCGGCGGTCGCGAAGTGGCGGTCGGCGGTGAGGGCCTCGGTCAGGCCGCGTTCCGCCATGATGGCGAACGAGGTGCAGTCGACGAAGGAGAAGTGCTGGTCATCGTAGCGGCGGAACCAGTCGACCGCTGCGGCCCAGAGCGCGTCGTCGACGGTCACGACTTCGAGCAGTCGGCCCTGCACCATCGTCGCCACTCTCTCGAGCAGCGATAGCGCTGCTGTGAGGGACTCATCGTAGCGGAGGGGAGTGAGCGACTCGGACAGGACGAAGTTGGAGGTAACGAAGCGACCCCTTGCCTTGCGGACCGAATCGCTGATAGCCACCACTCGCGAATGCGACTCGTCACGCCCGAACGCCCACGCGACCCAACCCCAGGAATCGGCGAAGACCATCCGCCGCGTCACAACTCACCGCCGTACAGGGCCTCGTCGATGTTCTGCGAGAGGTCCGTTCGGCTGCCCTCTACAAGTCCCTCGTCGAGCTCCCGCCAAGCCCTGAGACCGTCCCGCCAGGCCTCCGGATCGACCCCGGGCGGCGGGTCGTCCTCGTCCCATCCGGATTGCTCGCCCTCGACCTCCGCCAGCACCTGCTTCACGCGCTCCAGGTCCTGCGGAGGAAGGGTGCGGATCTCCGCGATGATCTCTTCGACGCTCATGTCGGTCTCCGCCCCTGCCTCGACCACATCTCTCAGTATAGCATTCGCGCGCCCACGCCTGACCGTGCTATCCTCCCGCCCACCGGAGTCCCGCCGTGATGCTCCCGCTGACCCTCGCCGGCACCCTCTGCGCCGCGCCCGCCGGGTTCATGCCGCGCCTCCTCCAGGTGCGCCTCGCCCACGCCGCCGTGCCCGCCGGCGACAGCCTGACAGTCGAGTACTGGTGGCGCAACGACGGCGACTCCGCGGACGACGGCGACCAGCGCGTGTTCGTCCACCTCCGCCGGCCCGGCGAGCCCGAAGCCGCCGCGGGGGCCGTGCGCTTCGGGGGCGACCACGACCCGGTGGTGCCCACCCACCGCTGGCGGCCTGGCCGAGTGATCCGCTACTCCGCGCCCATCCGAGTGCCGCCCGACACGCCGCCCGGCGAGTGCCTGCTCCTCCTCGGCCTGTACGACGTCGCCTCCGGCGAACGGCTGAGCCTCGACCTGCCGCCCGCGCCCGGCGAGAGCGACCGGCGCTACCTGGTGGCGCGCTTCCGGGTGGTCGGTCGCGACCAGGCCGCGGACCCCGAGCCGGTTATCGTCACGTTGGCCCCCGTGCCGGCCTCCGTCCCGCCACCGCCGCCGGCGCGCACCGTCCGGATCGGCCGCGGCCCGCTGGAGGTCGTCCTCGACGCCGCCGAGCCGCGGGTGATCGCCTGGCGGCTGGCCGGCCACGAGCTCTCCGGCGACCCGCTCGGCGACCCGCCGATGATCTACGTCATCGGCCCGGACCATCGCCCGCATCCCGCCGAGACCCGGCCCTACGCGCTCGCCTGGAGCCTGCACGCCGAGCGCGATCGCGCCGTGTACCATGCTGTCGTCAGCGCCGCGGGGCAGGCCGCGCTGGAGTTTGACCTGACCCTCAGCGCCGACCGCGATCGCGCCGCGCTGACCGTGGACCGCATCCGGGAGAGCGGGAGCTGCCAGCTTCTGGCGGTGCGCGCCAGCCGGCTGGTGGCCGCCCGCGACGGCGCGCGGCTGGCGCTGCCGGTCAGCGCCGGACGGCTCGTCGATCCCGCCCGTGCGGTGGACGGCGAGCGCACCTTCGGCATGGACTGGTTCACGCAGATGCTCGCCGGCGTGGTGCACGACCGCCAGCTCCTCGCCACCCTCGAGGTGCCGGGCGTGGACAACCGCGTCGCCGCCGGCGTCGTCGTCGGCTGGGCCACCCTTGGCGCCTGGCTGGAGCTGCGCGCCGCCACCCCGCCGGCCACTCCGACGCTCCGCCTGGCCGAGCGCGCCACGGTCCGGCTGCGCTTCGCCGCGCCGCAGGCTCCCGACTGGACCGCCGGCGCCCGGCTGCTGCGCGAGGAGGTGAAGGCCGTCCCGCCCAAGCTCTACGACCACACGGTGATCTACAAGATCTTCTGCGACAGCCCTGGCGCCGCGCAGTTCACAACCTTCGATCAGGCGCTCGATCTGGTGCGGCACTTCGGCCACTTGAGCGACGGTGCGCCGCAGGTGGCCTACCTGGTCGGCTTCCAGCACCACGGCCACGACACGGGTTACCCCGATGTGTTCACCGTCAACGAGCGCCTCGGCGGGCTGGCACGGCTCAAGGCGGTGATGACCGAGGCCGAGCAGCTCAACGCCGTGGTCTCGTTCCACGACAACTACGACGACGCCTACGAGCAGAGCCCCGCCTGGGACCCGGGGATCATCGCCCGCGACCCGCAGGGCAACCTGCAGAAGGGCGGCGTGTGGGCCGGCGGGCAGTCCTACATCCTCGCCTTCCACAAGTACGGCTTCGGCCCGGGCTTGGAGCGGGTGCAGCGGACGCTGGCCATGTACCCCATCCGCCGGACCTATCACATCGACGTGCTCAGCGCCGTGCCCTGCCGGCGCAGCTACAGCGCCGCCGAGCCGGAATCCGGCGAGGCCAGCCTGGCGGGCAAAGTCAGCGTCGTGCGCGAGTTCAACCGGCATGGTATCGATGTCACGAGCGAGGGTTTTTGCGCCCCGTTCGTGGGGGTGATTGGCCACGCCTGGCACCTGATGCGTTCCCGAGACGAGGTCTTCGCGGGCGAGGAGCGGATCCCGTTCGTGCCGTTCGTCTACCGCGGCCACGCCACCTGGGGCGGCGCCAGCCCGGCGCCGCAGGAGCTGCCGGACGCACTGCTCTACGGCTGCACCTTCTCCGCGGACTTCACGCGGTTCACGCCGCTGCGCAGCATCACCGACGCCTACTACCTGCTGCAGGTGCCGTTCGACCTGCTGCGGCGGCGTGAGATGACCGGCTACCATGCCGTAGGCGGCGTGCGGCGGGCCGAGTACGGGCGCGACAGCTACGTCGAGGTGACACCCGACGGCGGGCACCGGGTGGTGGTGGACGGCCGGGTAGTGCTGAGCGATGGCGTGTGCTTCGCGCCACGGTGGGATGGCAAGGCGTGGCTGGCGTACGCGCGCGACGGCGGCGAAGTGAACGTGGCGGCGCCGCCCGGCTGGCGGGATGGGCGGGAGGTGGAGGTGGTGGCGCTCACGCCGGACGGACCGGGCGAGACACGCCGCATCCAGGTCGCGGGCGGCCGCGTGGCGTTCGCGGCAGAGGCCGGCACGCCCTACCGCGTGGGCGCCCGCTGAGTCCGGCCCCACCCCAATCCGCCCGCCTGCGGTATACTAGGGGCCGGTGTACAACCCGAGGAGGGCCCGAGGCATGGCCGAGGACGAAGGACGCAGCCGCTCCGGCGGGCGTGACGAAGAGGAGGAGGAGATCCGCGTGGTGGTGCGCGACCGCCGCCGGGTCACCGTGGAGGGCGATCTGCGCGAGGTGGAAGAGCCGCCCGCCACGACGCCCGGCGCCGAGGAGCCGCAGGCCGCGCCGCCTCCACCGCCACCTCCGCCTCCGCCGCCGCCTCCCGGGAAGGATCGGCCGCGGCGCGGCGGCGGGCTGGGCGGCGCCGAGGGCGCCCGCGCCCGGCGCGAGCCGGCCGAGCGGCGGCTCCGCGAGGTGGCTCCCGACGAAGACGAGGAGGGCGAGGAGGGCGAGCCCGCCGAGCGCCGGGTCGAGAACGTCTACCAGTACATCCAGGCCGTGGCGTCGGAGATGATCCTGTGGGCCGTGGCCGGGCTCGGGCTGGTGCCCAATCCGCTCACTCGCATCGTCACCCCGGACATGCCGCAGGCCGAATTCGCCATCGACGCCGCCGAGTCGCTCGTCGATCTGCTCGTGGAGGCCGACAAGCTGGCCGACGAAGAGCAGGTCATGATCTACCAGACCTTCGTCCTGCAGTTCGGGCAGGTGGCGGCCCAGCTCCTCAACCAGCCGCCGGCGCAGCGGCTGCAGGACGTCTCCAAGGCGCGGTTCTGCATCGACACCGCCGCGCGGTTCATGCAGCGGCTGGGCACGCTCGACGAGGTGGTGGACCCGCGCCACCTGGCCGAGCTCCGGCGGTTCATGCAGGAGCTCCAGATGCTCTTCGTGCAGGCCAGCGGCGGCGGCGGAATCGTGGGGTGATCGCGGTCCTGCTGGCCGCCCTCGCCCTTGCCCCGCCGCTCCCCCGGGAGCTGCGTGTGGCGCTCACCGCCTCCGCCGGCGCCGTCGCCGTGGATGGGCGCGTGACTCTCAGCGCAGCCGGAGCGGAGCCGTTCGCCGCCGACCGGCCCGAACTCTCCGCCGCCGGCGACCGGGTGCGCTGCGGCGACCGCCGGCTCGCCCCGCCCGTGCTGGTCCGCGGCGCGCCCGACCTCCCGCCGCTCCAGCTCCGCAGCCTGCCCGGCCGGGCGTCGCGCGCCAGGCGCTATCGCGGCGCGCTCCTCCTCTTCGCCTCCGCCGGCTGCCTGACCGTGGTCAACCACGTGGCACTGGAAGACTACCTCCGCGGCGTGGTGCCGGCGGAGATGGACCCCGCCGCCGGCGCCGCCGCCCTGCGGGCACAGGCGATCGCGGCGCGCTCGTTCGCCCTGGCGCGCTGCGACGGCCGGCGCGGCGCGAGTTACGACTGCACCGTGAGCGAGACCCAAGCCTACGGGGGCGCCGACGCCGAGACAGCCGCGACCGACGTTGCCGTGGCGGCCACGGCCGGGCAGGTGCTGCGGGTCGGCAAGCAGGTGGTGGAGGCGGTCTACTCGCAGTGCTGCGGCGGGGTCACCAACGATCCGAACGAGGCCTGGGCCGCGCCCATGCCCGGATGCACGTCGCGTTACGACCGGCCGAGTGAGGGCGTGCCCGAGCTGCTGGAGGCGGAGCTCCGCACGTTCCTGAGCGCCGCGGACGGGAGCTGGTGCCGGAGCGATCCGAGCTTCCGTTGGGAGCTGACGCTGGATCGGGCGGAGCTGGCGCGGCGACTCGGGGGGCTGGCGGCGCATGCCCGGCGCGGGGCGGGGACCGGCGAGGTGCGGGGGATCGAGGTGGCCGCGCGCGGGCGCGCCGGGCGGGTGACGTCGCTGCGGCTCCGGGGCAGCGAGGGCGACCTCACGGTGGTGGGCGACCGGGTGCGGTGGCTCTTCGGCGAGGGCGACGGGGCCCTGAAGAGCGCGTTCTTCGCGGTGGAGCCGGCCGGCGACGGCGTGAAGCTGCACGGCGCGGGCTGGGGGCACGGGGTGGGGATGTGCCAGGCCGGCGCCGCGGCGATGGCGGCGGCGGCGAAGAGCACCGAAGAGATCCTGGCGCACTACTACGCCGGGGCGCGGGTGGAGCCGGTCACGCCCTGAGGAGCGCCTCCGCCCACAGCTCGGCCATATACCGCATCCCCTCCTCGCTCGGGTGCACGGGATCGACGCCGTACCAGCGGGCCGGGTCCGCGCCGTACGCCGCGAAGAAGTCCGGGCCGGGCCGCAGGCCGAGCCGCTCGATCAGCAGGTCGATCCGGTCGATGTAGCGCCCCAGGATCGCCTCGGCGCCGGGCCACACGTCGTAGCACGGCCGCGCCACGAGGATCCGCTCCGGCCGCGCGCGGCAACCCGCCATCAGCAGCTCAACCATGGTCGCCAGGTCGCGCTGCACGTCGTCCGCCGGCCGTAGAGCGCGTTCGTCGTTCACGCCCAGGTGGATCAGGAACCAGGTGGGCTGCAGCTGCTGCATGCGCTCGTGCCAGCCGCGGTCGGTGAGCATCAGTTCCAGGTAGTTCGCCGTGGAGTAGCCGCCCCAGCCCTCGTTCGCGATGAAGACGGGCACGCCCCAGGCAGCGGCGAGGCGGTCGTTGAGGCGGGTCATCCAGCTCTCGAAGCAGTTGACCTCCGGCTTGTGAACGGCGGCCCGTCGCGCGAGCACGCTTCGGGCGGGAACTGCGCCGCCGTCAGGCCGGCGAGCCGCGCGCGGTGGCAGCCGAGGCCAAAGTAGCCTTCGGTGATGCTGTCGCCCAGCGCGGCGAGGACCTCGCCGACACCGATGCGGTCGATGGTAACGGTACCATGGCCGTCGGTGGCGGTGAGCTGGTGCTCGCCGGGCGGCAGGCCGGTGAACACGTGGCGGGGTTGCTCGGCGGTGAGGAGGGCGGCCCGGTCGCCGAGCCGGAGCCGGATGTCGGGGTCGCCGCGCGCGAAGCCCGCGGAGACGGGCAGGTCGCGCCCGGTCTGGAGGTAGGGGAAGCAGTAGCTCCCGGCGGCGCCCTGAACGGTGCGGAAGAGGGTGCCGGGCGACAAGTCGGGGCGCAGGACGCCGTCGGCGAAGGTGAGGCGCGAGTTCATGCCTCAGACTCCGCGGCGGGGTCGTCAGGCGACTGCTCCTTGCCCCCACGCAGCGAACTGTAGGTCAGGAACGAGACCACAAGCCCAACGAACCCGATGGCCAACCCCGCCGGGAGCGGCAGGAAGGGGTCCGGCGGATCCTCGACGATGACGAAGTGCGAGGGATTGTTGGCGAAGTACCTGAAGTGCACATGCTGGCCCTTGTGTGCCCTGGCGAAGAATCCCTGCGAGACAACGACGGGGAGAGCTTGGCCCAGACGTGCAGGCGCAGACCCGGGCGAGCCGCGGTCGCCGTCGCTGAGGAACGACATCCTGAGCGTGATCGGTGTGTGCCTGCCCCCCTCCGGCACCAGCGGAGGCTCCACGGCCACCACGGCCTCGGCGGTCAGGCCCTGGTCGAGGACCCGCCTCACCCAGGCGTTGTCCGCCGCCATGGACCGGTCGACCCGGACGCTCACGCCCACCGTCGCTGCGGCGAGCAGGACTGTCAGCACCAGGGCCACCGGCCGCGACGACATCGCTGCGCTCCTCGCCGTGCGTCACCCGGGCGAGTGGTCACAGGCATGAAAAAGTAGCCTGACCCCTTTTTCTCCCCCTTTGTCGTCAGTCGTCCGTCAGCATCCACACCTCGCCGCCGCTGTCGGGACCGCCCCAGGGGTGTACACGGCCCACCACCGTGTACTTCGCCGCCTGGTCCACCTCGGGCACCGTCAGCGTGTAGACGTTGTTGTTGTGGCTGGCGCCCGTGATGCCCGCGTGCTGATCCTCCGCCACCGGCTGATCGCCCTTCAGGAGCTGCGTCGAGTCGATCCGCAGCGCGTGCGCGCCGCTGGTGTAGAACCACTCGATCCGTAGCGGGCCGCCCTGCCACACCCCCGCGGGCAGGTCGTAGCGGAGTTCGACCACGTCTTCGTTGTGGAACTGCCGCGGCTCCCAGCGGCCGACCAGCGTCGCCTTGCCCAGCTCCAGCCCGAGGGTCTCCGGCGAGGGGAGCGCAGCCGTGGGATCGTTGCGGCGCGCGGTCGCCAGCTCGTCGAGCCGCTGCGCCAGCTTGCCGTAGGACTCGGCCAGCCGGGCAAGGCCTTTGAGGTCGGACTCCGCCGCTCCGAGCTGCAACACCGCCCGGTCGTAGTCGTCGTGGAGCCCGGTCAGCGTGTCGGCCACGCCCTGGACGCTCGCACCCGCGGCCGCCAGCTCCGCCGGCGCGTCGGCACCCGGCTTGAGCGCCGCGTCGTAGTGCTTCGCCGCGCCCTCCAGCGCCGCCAACCGCCGGGGGCCGTTCTCGACCAGGCGGTAGGCGAGCTGCTCGTAGCCGAACAGGTCCTTGTTGCTGGTGGCCTTGGCGGCGTAGGCGTCGACCCTGGCCACCGCATCGGCGGCGAGCTGCGCGGCGGGCTCCGCCTCCTCCACCAGACGCGGCTGCCGGCGGCTCCAGCGTCGGCGCAGCTCCGTCGCGTCGGACCAGAACAGCCGGGTCGCCTGATAGCCGTCGCCGATCCAGGCGCCCGGTCCCTGGCGCGGGAACGGTGTGGCCAGCGCGTTGAGCGTCAGCTCGCCGGTAGGGTCGTCAACACCGTGGACCCGCTTCGCGTAGCGCCGGGCGTAGTCGGCCACGCTGCCGGCCCCGGGGAACCAGGCGCATTCGGCCGCTCCTGCCCGGCCTTCAGGAAGCCTCGGATGCCGCGGAAGCTGGTGGTGTAGTCCGGCACGATGGTGCTGTAGCAGACCACCGCCGGCGACGCCCACACGTCCTTGAAGCCCAGCTTCTGGTACTGCTCGAGCTCGGGGTACTGCGCAGGGCCGTGGTAGATCCACTCGGTGGGGATCATGTCGTGGTTGAGCTGGGCGGCACCCTTGATGCTGAGGTACGACAGCTCCTCGGAGGGCCCGCCGTGGGACGGCCAGAAGAGCATCGTGCGATCGTGCTTGGCGCAGAGCTGCTGGAGGTGGTTCATGTGCTCCACGTAGAGCCCCGTGTAACCCACCTTGTCCACCTTCGCCTTGCACTCGGGGCAGAGGCCGAAGCCGCCCTCGAACTCGTCCGCGCCGATGTGGAGGTAGCGGCTGTGCGGAAACTGCTCGGCCAGCTCGCCGATCACGTCGTCGAGAAACGCCCAGGTCGCGGGCTTGGAAGTGCAGAAGACCCACGCCCCACCGGCCTCGCGCAGACCCTTCAGCTCCTCGTGCCCGAGCACCGCCGCGGCGTGGCCGAGCGCCTCGAACTGCGGGATGAGTTGGAGGTGGTAGCGCCAGGCGTACTCGGACAGCTCTTTGGCCTTGGCCGGGGTGAAGGTGCCGGGCCGGCCGAGGAAGGGGTAGCGGTCGAAGGCGTAGTCGTCTTCGCCGTAGATCATGATGGCGTTGAGCTTGCAGCGCGCGAGCGTGCGGATCACCCGCTTCCACCAGTCGACGTTGACGGTCTGCCCGCGGGCCACGTCGTACTGCAGGCCGCGGAGCGGGAAGGCCGGCCAGTCCTCGATGCGGCAGTGCGGGAGGGTGGCGGCGGGCGAAGCGAGCTGGCCAATAGTGCAGGCGGCGTAGAACAGCCCCTCGGGGCTGCGGGCCTCGGCGCGGACGCCCTCCTCGCCGACGGTGAGCCGGTACGCCTCCGGACCGCCCTCGAGTGTGGCGTTGGTGTGAGCGAGGACGATGTCGGCCGGCTTGGCCTGCCCCACGGCGACGGGGAGCTTGCGGCCGCAGCACTCGGCGATGGCAGCGGCCAGGTCGGTGGCGGCGAAGCGGTCGTCGGGGTCGTCCGTGGCGATCACGATGCGGGCGGAACCGGCCAGCTTCAGGTCGCCCGGCTGGAGCGTGAGGCGCTGCGGCGGCGGGATCAGGGCGAGGCCGCGCTCCCTGGCCTGCTTCGCCTGCTCGATGGCGGCGCGGATCTCGGGCGTGGCGGGGGCCATGAGCGCGTTGATGGGCCGGCCGTCGTTGTCGCGGTAGAGGGTGAAGCCGTCGTTCTCGATCTTGCCGGTAACGAAAAGGTCGAGCCAGCCCTTCTTGTAGTCGTCCGGGATAAGGCCGTCGAGGAGGTCGATGGTGCGGACGTTCTCAGCGTTCCACGCATCGCCGTTGGGGATCACTGATCCTTCGTGGAGGATCTTGCCCTCCGGCCCGTCGCGGCGGACGATAAGCTGGTACGAGGTGCCGCGGCCGGAGAAGCCGACGACGTTGCCGAGGCTGATGCCGTAGGCAAGGGGCGGCTGATTGGGGAGCGGGAGCCGGATTTGGACCCACTGGCCAGACGGCAGGTTGCCCAGGTGCGAGTCGCCCTGCGGGGTGGGCGGGATGGCGCGGATGGGTTGGAGCTGGTCGGCGAAGTCGTCGATGCCGGCGAAGGCGGGGGCGAGGAGCAGCAGCAGGAAGGCGAAGCGGCGCATGGCGGGGCTCCCGGGACGGCATCACGGGGTTGGCCGTGGAGCGGGACGGTCCTTCCGATCGGCGGCTGCCACCCGTTCCTGCTCGCGGCGCGGCAAGCGGCCGAGCGCTCGGTCTACGGCCGGCTCGTTGACGACCGTGTACGCCACCGCTACAGCTCGTGCTTCTCGAGGAGTTGCTCCAATGGTACCGGCGGTATGCCGCTCCGAGCGGACTCGGCTTCCGCGGCCGCCGCGGCCGCGCCGCACTCGACGTCTTCAATCAGGTCGGCCAGCCGCTTGGCGTCGAACAGGCCGGCGAACGGGAAGACGGCCGCAACGGGCTCGCCGTCTTCGCCGTACAGAATGCTCGGCGCGCCGAGGCGGGCTCGCTCAATCAGCGTCGGGATGTCGTCCGGCGGCCACGGCAGCTCTACTTCGACGGGATGCGCCTCGACGCTCACGAGTGTCCTCCCCGGCGGCCGCCCGCCGGTAGCCTCCAGTGTACCCCTCGCCAGACCGCTCCGCAACCAGGCCCCGGCTGCTCAGCCCCCCAGCTCCACCGCCCGCTTCCTGTAGTGCTGGTAGTCCGCCAGGCTCACCTCCGGCGGCACGCCGTGGTCGCAGGTCGGGATGTAGCCGCCGCGGGCGCGCATCGCCGGGAGGATGTACTCCACCATCGCGTCGATCGCCGCGGGACCCTTCGCGAGCACCCGTTTGTCGATCCCGCCGAACATGGCCAGGTCAGGATGCTCCCGCCCGATCCGCACGACGTCGTTGCCGCTGGCCACCTCGAACGGGCTCATCGCGTCCATGCCGATCTCCCGGTAGACCGGGATCACCGCCGCCGCGAAGCCGTCCGTGTCGATCTGGAGGTAGAGGTGCCGCGAGCGATCGATCTGGCGTGAGCGGATGTTGGTCAGGAGCTGCTGGTAATAGGGGAAGAGGAACTCGCGCATCATGTCCGGCGAGATCAGCGGCCCTTGGTTGAAGCAGATGTCCTCGGCAAGGAAGACCTCGTCGAGGGTGACATGTTCCTGATGCCGGGCGATCACCGCGTCGGCCAGGTCGAACCAGGCGGTCATGCAGGCGTGGATCAGCTCGGGCTGGTCGGCGAACGCCCAGAGCAGGTCCACCGGGCCGATCAGGCTGCGCAGGTACATGTACCCGCCGATCAGGTTCTGCTGCACCATGTAGCCCCGGGCCGCCAGCTCCTTGACCCGCGCCATGCGGGCATCGAGGTCGGCGTAGCGGCCGGGATCGCCGGGGTCGAGCCGCCACAGCACGTCGTCCTCCCAGGTGCGCTGGTCCTTGACCGGGTGGTCGACGTACTCGGGCATGAAGCCGTTGCGGCGGCCCTTGAAGTAGAGCACCTTGCGGCCGGCGTAGTCCTGCTCCAGCTCGTGGTCGCCGCGATCTTCGAGGATCCGGGTCTCCCAGGCGGGGCGAAAAGCGGCCTCGCACCATCCGAGCTGGCCCAGACCGACGTTGCCGCCCGGATCGTACTGGAACAGCTCGGCGAAGTTGGCGCCGTCCGGCAGACCGTCGTCGCGCCAGCGCTCGAGGCAGTAGTAGCCGAACTCGCGCTTGATGAGCGGAATGCCGGGCGTGATGGCATAGGTGTCGCGGAGGTGGCGCGCGGGGGCAGCCATCTGGTCGCGGGGAGGGAGGGCGTTGACACCGTCAGCGATCGCTTCACTTCTCATCGGTACTCGCTCTCATAGCTCGCCGGCCTCGCGAAGTACGTGTTCGCGCAGTTGCGCGCTCACATAGAACCGGGCTTGCTGGTCGAGGCGATCCAAAACCGGCTCGACCGAGGGCAGCAGGCCGTCCCGCTTGGCCACCAGGAGCACGCGGAGCAGACCTATGGGGTCCAGTCCGAGATCCTGGGCTACGCGGCGGCCGTCCAGGTCGTCGATCACGACTTCTGGCAGCCTGAGCTGAAGCGCCAGTGCAATGCTCTCGGCTTCGCCCGGATCCACCCGCCCGCGGAGCGCTCGGAGCCTGGCCGAGGTCCGGACGGTCTCCACGTGCAGCCAGCCGGACAGGAATGCGGCCCGCAACTCCGCGGCTCCCGGCAACGCGGAGCCCAACTCCAGTTCGTCTCGCACTGCTCCGGGGACGACGATGTCGCCGAGCACGCGCGGCAGCAGCTCCAACTCGCCCACGATGGCCAGGTTCATCAGCGGCGACGTGTTACTGACTACTGGCATCGGCGGTACGGCCCACGACTTCTGGCGGCGCGCCCGGCCCCGGGTCGACCCGGCCCGCTAAGCGTTGCCGCGTCGACTCAGGCAGGTCACTCCGAACATCGTCGGGATCCAGTTGCCTCGGTATCCGTCGTTCGCCCAGCAACCAGCAAAACTCCCGGTACGTCATCCCCGCCAACTCACGCGCCTTGCCGAAGCCGAGGATCTCCTGCGCGTAGCACGCCAGCGCCAGCTCGATCTTGAGCCGGCGCTCGCGCTCCTCCTCCGGCAGGTCCAGCGCCTGCAGCACACTATCGGGGATCTCGATGACCAGCGGCATGTTCGTCACCTCCGGCATGACGCCCGGCGTAGTCTCCATTATACCCTGTCTACCGCGCCGGGATCGCCACCGTCCCCGCCCCGTGCGCGCTCTGGTAGACCGCCTCGCCCAGCCGCAGCGACTCGTAGCTGTCCCACAGGTCCGGGCCACCTTCGACCAGCCCCAGGCAGCGCCGCGCGAAGTGCTGCACCTCGCCGTGGTAGCCATGCGCCTGCCGCGAGTTGGCGAATCCCGTCCAGCTCGGCTCGTAGCTCATCGGGTACGGCCCGGTGCCCGGCACCGACTTCAGCCAGTCCTCGCGCGGCAGGTAGCGCAGCGTGCGCATGTCCTCGCAGACGATGCTCTGGTCGTTCGACCACACCTCGCACCGCTCCTGGATGTCGCGGAAGCCGGCGTAGTTCTCGTAGCAGTTCAAGTTGATATGCCCCACCGCGCCGCTCGCGTAGGTCAAGTTGGTGAGGTAGGCGAAGCGCGTCTCCTCCACTTGGTGGAACAGCGAAGTCAAGCTCACCACGTCCCCGCCCATGAACCGGCAGAGGTCGAAAAGGTGGCAGCACTGGCCGATCAGGAACGCGCGCTTGGCCGCGTCGATGCCCCAGATCTGCGGGTACGGCCCCTGCCCGAACTTGATGGAGACCATGTTGACCGGCCCGAACTCCGGCCGCGCCATGACCTCCTTGGCGAAGGTGTAGAGGTAGCTGAAGCGCTTCATGAACCCGCACTGCCCCCACGTGCCATGCTGTTCGGCCAGCTCCGCCAGCTCTCTGGCCTCGGCGCTGGTGTTGGCCGACGGCTTCTCGACGTAGACGGGTATGCCGCGCCGGAGGACGTGCGGTGCCAGTTCGTACTGCTGGGGTGCAGGCCCGATCACGAACACGCCGTCGGGGGTTTCCCGGTCGAGCATCTCCTCGAGGTCGGTGTAGGCCCGCCGCGCGCCGAAGTTGCGCGCATTGGCGTCGGCCCTGGCCTGGACGATGTCGCACACGGCGACGAGGTCGATCTCGGGGATGAAGGGGATGTTCGGGCAGAGTGAGTGGGTGGCGAAGCCGCCGCACCCGATGAACGCCAACCGCGCCTTGCGCTGATCTGCCATGTGGACCTTCCTGCCGCGTGGGCAGGGCGGGTTTGCGGAGGCGGGGTGGGATTCCTGCCGCGGCGCCTGTCACATCGGCGTCTCCGCCGCCCGGGTGCCTGCGGATGCTCCCCGGATGAGCACTACGAGCAGCGCCAGCGTGGTGCCGCCCAGCGCGAAGAGGGTCCCGTCGTAGGTTGCGAACAACGCCGTGGTGATGGGGAAGCTGGCCCACATGAAGAGGAACTCGGTGGGGTCGGTCCGCGTGCTGAACCCGCCGCCGGAGAACGTCGCACCGACCATCATGCAGGGCAGCCCCCAGATCCAGATGCCGAGCAGGAACGCCGCCGCCTTGGTTCGTAGCGAGCAGCCTGGCAGCGGGCCGCACAGCGCTTTGAACACCGCATAGGCTACTGCAGGGCAGGCGACCGTCAGCAGGATCCCCGCCAGAGCATCGAATCCCTCGCCAGACAACGCATGGAAGCCGATGGCGGGCAACCAGAAGACGATCGCTGCCGTGAAACACATCGGCCCGCCGAGCCAGAGCCTGCGCATCGCGCAGATCATCGTCGTCTCCCGCCGACCCGACGTCCGGATGGGCGTGCACGGTCAAGGCCCCTGGCACCTCCTGGACAGCCCCGCCCTGCGTCGGTAGTATGGCGCCACTGCACGGAGATAGCCGACCATGACCAAAGCCCGCCTCGCCCAGATCGGCATCGGCGGCTATGGCGCCGCCATCCGTGCCGGCCTCCTGGCCGCCGACAACGTGGACTACTGCGCCGTCTGCGACACGGACACGCCCGGCCCGACATTCAGGGCGTCGCCATCGTCCTCCCCAATCACCTCCACCGCCCGTTCGTCGAGCGTGCCGCCGCTGCCGGGAAGCACGTTTTCGTCGAGAAGCCCATCGCCAACCACACCGCCGATGCCGCCGCCATGCTCGCCGCCTGCCGCGACGTCGGAGTGGTCCTCATGGTCGGCCACAACTACCGCCGCGAGGCGGGCTACCGGCAGCTCAAGCGGTGGCTCGACGACGGCCGGTTGGGCACCGTGATCGACGCGCAGTGCGAATCGTCCCACGCCGGCGGACTGCGGCTGGAGCCGAACACCTGGCGGTTCGACCCCACGCTCTGCCCCGCGCTGCCGCTGATCCAGCTCGGCGTACACCTGGTGGACCTGTGCAACCTGTGCTTCGGCCGGCCCGTGGACGTCACCGCGCTGATGCGCCACCGGGCCATCCCCGGCGAGAACGCCGATGCCACCATGACCCTCATCGGCTATGAGGGCGGCGTGTTGGTCTCCGTCGCCAGCCACTACTGCACGCCCGGGCGGAGCGAGATCCTCGTCTCGGGGCTCGAGGGCCGCATCCGAGCCGACGCGGGACACGCCGCGCTGACTACCTCCGCGGGCACGGAGGCGCCGGAGCTGGCGCCGGTGGCGAGTCAGGCCGAGGAGATGCGCGAGTTCGCCGCGGCCGTGCGGGGCGAGGGCACGGTGGAGACGCCGGGTGAGGCGGGTCTGTGGGCGCTGGCGGTCTGCGAAGCGGCCACGCTCTCGGCACGCGAAGGGCGCACGGTGCAGACCGCCGAGCTGCCGGGCGCACACTGACCATGGCGGGTCTGGACACCCGGCCCGTGTTTGCCTATCCTACCCGCTCAGCCACAGGAGGCGCCGCGCCATGCCCTCAATCGACTGGCCCATCGATAGGCTCGTTACCTACCAGCCGCCACTCACCCGCACGCCCGACTTCGACTCGTTCTGGGCCGAAACCCTCGCCGCGGCCCGCACCCGCGACCTGGATGCAGTGCTCGAGCCGGTCGACTACCCCATCCGCGACGTGCGCGTCCACCGGCTGACCTTCGCCGGCTTCGGCGGGCGGCGGGTCCACGGCTGGTACCTCCAGCCGCGGGACATCGAATCCCGCAAGGCGCCGGTCGTGGTGCAGTACCACGGCTACAGCGGCGGCGCGGGGCAGGCGCACCTGTACCTGCCGTGGGTCATGCTCGGCTGCGCGGTGGTGACGGTGGACACCCGCGGGCAGGGCGGCGGCACGGGCGACGAGGACGGCTACCCTGGCGGCTCCATCCCCGGCTGGATGACCCAGGGCATCCTCGACCCGGCCGGCTACTATTACCGCAAGAGCTACACCGACTGCGTGCGGGCCATCGACTTCGTCTTCAGCCGGCCGGAGCTGGACACGCGGCACGTCTGCGTGACGGGCGGGAGCCAGGGCGGCGGGCTGACGCTGGCGGTGGCGGGTTTGGAGCCTCGGGTGACCATCGCCATGCCCGACGTGCCGTACCTCTGCCATTACCAGCGCGCCGTGGA
>JACPDV010000595.1 GCA_016183835.1 Armatimonadota bacterium | reverse complement strand
GACGTGGAGCGCCGGCTGCCCGCCGCGCAGCACCGGGCTGACGAAGGAGTGGAAGCCGGGGAGCGCCTGGCCGGTTTCCTTTGCGCGGATCTGGGTCGCGCGGGCGGCGAAGAGGGTGCTCTGCCAGGTGTCGAGCCGGCGCTACTCCGGTGTATCGGCGGCGAGGGCGGCGGCGGAGAGCAACAGCAAGAGCGGCACGGCACAGCGCATGGCGAGCGTCCTGGCGCGATGGTGCGCGGTGGCGGGCGCGGAGTCAAGGGCGGACGCTGTCCCGCTCCGTTACTTCACCATCCCGCCCGTGATCGCCACCAGGATCGGCACCCCGCAGCCCTCGTTCGCCACCATCTCGATCTCGCTCACCTCGCACCAGTCGCTGTGGTTGACCCATGCCATGCGGTAGACCGAGACCTTGTCGAACGTCTGGTTCGCCCCGCTCCAGGCCACCGTGGTCGTCGTCGGGTACTCCCGGTCGAACGGCAGCGCCGCGTTCGGGTCGCTCCAGTCGCGCAGGCTGTCGCCGGCGATCACCTTCAGCGTCTCGCTCGTCCCGTCGCCGCGGTGGATGATGTAGGACCACTGCAGCCGGCCGCCGCCGATCCACGCGCCGCTGTGGAGGAAGTAGAGCACGTCCGCCTTGTGGTGCACCGGGATCACCACCCGCTCGGGCAGGTCCGTGCTCTGCGGCCGGTAGCCCGACTTCAACACGACACAGCCCACCGGCGAGAGGATGTCGAACGGCACCTCGCCGAAGGTCTGCTTCCCCGTGGGGAACATGCGCAGGTCGGTGGTCGGCCCCTGGTCAGACCAGCCGCCCTGCCCGTCGTCGGCCTTCTCGTCGGCGAAGGCGCGGTTGACCAGCTTCGACAGGTCCACCTGGAAGAAGCTCGCCACCCTCGGGATGGCCGGGCGCTGGACGATCTGGCGCGTGCCGGCCGTCTCGTACGGGCCGATGTCCGCCGCGCCGCCGAGCGGTCGTTGGCGGCCCAACGCGTCCTCGGGCACGTCGGCCAGCAGCTCGCCCTGGTCGACACCAATCGAGTCGGGCTGGAGGCGCAGATCGAGCCCGGGCGAGAACTCGAACACCGGCCCGCCGGCCACGCCGTGGAGGTCGAAGCCCGAGGCCTCGCGCCACTTCTCGAGGGTCGTGAAGGCGAGCCCGCCGAAGCCCCAGCGCACCAGCGGCGCGCCGTTGGTGGCGTAGAACAGGTTGCGGTCGCTGCGGTTGTTGTAGGTGTCCTCGTCCACGCCGTTGCGCCGCAGGCTGAGCTGGCAGCTCAGGTTGTTGACGAGCACGTTGTTGCGCAGGTCCACGTCGTGGGTCGACATCGTCACGGGCCGGCTCTCGCTCTTGGCGTAGTCGGTGACGTCCGCGCTCTCGCGCTTCGCCCACTCGGCGAAGATCCCGGCCGACTCGTTCCGGTAGCAAAGGTTGTTATAACAGCGAGTGCCTGGCGAGGAGGAAATGAAGATCCCGTTGCCGCCGGCGCCGCCCTCGACCCGAGTGATCTCGCAAGTCTGCTGCGTGTAGCCCTTGCCGATCGGGATCAGGTCGTAGCCGGGCAGGCTGTTGCGGTTGTCGTAGCAGACATTGTTGCGCAGCAGCGTGTTGCGCGAGACCTCGACCATGATCCCGGGTCCTTCGTTGTCGTGACAACGATTGCCCTCGATGGTGCTGTCGTTGCACGAGCCGTCGAACCACAGGCCTGGTCCGTAGTTGTCGGCGAACTCGCTGCCGCGCACGACCGAGTGGTTGAACCAGGGGATGATCTTCGCCCCGCCGCCGTGCCAGCCGGGCGAGAAGCGCCAGAAGTTGTTGTGGGTCACGAGGCAGTCCTCGACCAGCAGCGCCTCGCCCACCCCGGCGCCCAGGCCGGTGTTGCCGCAGTAGCTGGCTTCGCAGCGGCGCACGGCGTTGTCGAACCCGCTGAGCGACAACCCGCCGAAGTCGCACCAGGTGACGACGCAGTCCTCCAACGCGTTGTGGTAGCCGCGGACGCCGTTCGCCGCCCAGTTGGTGACCATCGCGCATTGCCGGACCTGGAATCCGCGCACCGTGACCCAGCGCCCGGCGACGCTCACCCCCGTGGCCCGCACTGCCACCTCCACGCCGTCGGTCCGCGGGTCGAACCGGCTGCCGCCCACGGGCCAGATGGTGAGCGTGCCGGTGCCCTTGTCCCACCACGACCAGCCTTCGCGCAGGTCCGCCGCCGTGCGCGCGCGGTAGAGCGGGAGCGCGTCGCCGTGGACGCCGTCGCGCTGGTAGACGATCTGCACGTCGGGCGAGAAGAGCCGCGCGCCGTGGGCATAGAGCTTCTCGACGTTCTCGCGGGTCCAGCCGGTGCTCTTCCAGGTCTCCCCGTCGGCGGTCCACTCCTTGATCAGCTCGGAGCCCTTGATCACCACCGTCTCGCCGGGCGCGGCCCGCACCAGGATGGGCTTCTCGGCGGTGCCGTACTTCTCGATCTCCACCGCCTCGCGATACGTCCCGCCGCGGACGGTGAGCGTGTCGCCGGGGAGCAGCTCCTTGACCCCGCGGGTGATGGTGCGGAACGGCTTGTCGGCGCTGCCCGGGTTGTCGTCGTCCCCGTCCGGGGCGACGAACAGCTCCGCCGGCTGCGGGCGAGGGGCAGGGGCGGGCGGCGTGCTGAAGTCGGGCTTCTTCGGCTCGGGGAAGGCGTCGGCCACGCGGGCCGACTCCGCGGCGACCGGCACGCGCGCGGGCGGCTGGTCGTTGGGCGTGCCGACCCAGTAGCGCACGCTGCTGGAGATGCGGACCTCGTCCACGTCGGTGCCCGCGGAGCCGAGGTTGGCCAGGGAGACGATCCTGCTCGGCAGCTTGCCGGTGCAGAACGAGGTGTTGGAGGCGGGCTTGGTGGTGTCGCGGGCGGTGTCCACGGGGTAGCCGTCGATGAACAGGAAGTAGCGAGTGGGGCTGAAGCTGACGGCCACATGGTGCCAATCGCCGCCGCCCCAGCGGTTGCCGAACATCCAGTGCTGGCTGAGCACGATTCCGGTGCCGTTCGTCCAGCCGTCGGAGCCGTAGAAGCTGACGTGGTTGTACTGGTCGCGCATCAGTCCGAGGCCGAAGCCATCGCTGCTGAGGTCGAT
>JACPDV010000594.1 GCA_016183835.1 Armatimonadota bacterium | reverse complement strand
CCCGTTGCCGCTCCCTGCCGCGCCCGTGCCCGCCACCGTCGTCACCCGGCCATCCGGTGTGACCCGGCGGATCCGGTGGCCTCCGAAGTCCGCCACGAGCAGCGCGCCGTCCACCGGGTTGCGCGCGATCCCCCACGGCGAGTTCAGTTTCGCCGCGCTCCCCAGACCGTCGGTGGACCCCGCCGTGCCGTTGCCGGCCAGGGTCGTCACCAGCCCGTTCTTGATCACCCGGATGCGGTGGCTGAGGTCGGTCACGTAGGCGGTGCCATCGGGTGCGCTCACCACCCCCGCCGGGGACGTTAACGTGGCGCTGAGGGCCGCGCCGTCCGTATTCCCGGACGCGCCGCTGCCGGCGAGGGTGCGGACCTGCGTGCGCGGCCGGAGGTCGGTGAAGGCGGCGACGTTGGTGAAGGTGCCGAAAATCACCTTGACCCCGGTGGGGGTGCCGTCGGGCAGCTCGCCGATGGGCTCGCCGCTGTGGTTG
The DNA here is from genome assembly GCA_016183835.1 of Armatimonadota bacterium. GTDB lineage: Bacteria > Armatimonadota > UBA10988 > UBA10988 > UBA10988 > JACPDV01. The sequence continues at coordinate 8,094 of JACPDV010000594.1, read as the reverse complement.
GTCAGGCTGACCGACAGCGCCTTGCGGCCGACATCGCCGGGCTGGTCGATCAGCAGGCTGGAGTTGAAGCCGATGGTGGACCCGGCGAACACGGCCCGGCCACCGGAGAGCGGGGTGACCTCGACCTGGCCGGTCGGCACGTCGACGTGGAACCGGGCGGTGCCGACTTCCCCGCGCGGCGGCGGGTTCGAGCCCCCGCCGCCGTCACCGCCGCCGCCAGGCCCGGGCAGACCGGCCTTGCCGCCTCCGCCGCAACCCGCCACGCACGCCAACGCCAACGCGAGCAACGCGACTCGCCACATGGATCGCTCCGCCCGCCTGGCCCCTACGCGCCAAGGCGGACCATGCGGCTCAGTGTAGTGCGCGCGCGGCCGCTGCGCCGTCGTCCGACGCCCCCGCCCCGCGTCAGTGCCCGTCTATGATCCGCTGCAGCAGGCGGATCCGCAGGCCGGGATTGGTGCTGCTCCCTGTGCTCCATCGCAGCGTGCCGCCCGCCGTGAAGTACAGGCTCCCGTCGGGGCCAACCGCGATGCCCTGTGGGGAGGAGATGGTCGCCACGGTGCCCAACCCGTCCAGGTCAAGCGCCTCGGCGCCCGACGGAGTGCGGCCCGCCACGGTTGTTACCGCCCCGCTCGGGCTGACGCGCCGGATCCAGTAGGCGTCGCCGACGTAGACGTACCCGGAGGGGTCGACGCCGATGCCTTTCGGGTAGGTGAACTTCGCCGCCAGGCCATTGGCGTCGTCGTGATAGCCGACGCCGGAGCCGGCGAGGGTCCGCACCCCGCCGTCCGGACTGACCTCCCGGATCCGGTAGTTGCCAAAGTCCGCCAAGTAGACGTTGCCGGCCCGGTCCACGGCGATCTGCCTCGGACTGCTGAACCGCGCTGCGGAGCCGAGAGCATCGGTGTTGCCCGGCGTCGCCGCGGTGGAGCCGGCCAGCAGGCTGACCAGCCAGCTTGTCGGCAGGGTCGGGTCGGCACCCACCAACTCCAGACGGCGGATCCGGTTGCCGGTCTGCTCCGAGATGTAGACCATCCCACCCGGCGCGATGGCGATGCCGCCCGGCGTTTGGAAGCGCGCCAGATCGCCGCTGGTGCTGTCGACGTAGCCCGCCGTCCCGGCGAGGCCGGCGATGGTGCTGACCGTCCAGTGCGACGGGTCCGCCGGGTTGGAGCCCATCAGACGGATCAGCCGGATCGTGTGGTTGAACGTGTCCGCCACGAACACCCGGGTGCCGTCGGGCGTCACGGCCACGCCGGACGGGCCGTTGAGCCTCGCGACGGTGCCGAGGCCGTCCGTCGTGCCGTTGGCGCTCCCGCCGGTCTGGACCCCCGCCACGGTGCTCACGAACCCATCGGGTGTGACACGGCGGATCGCGGAGTCGTTCGTGTCGGCGACGAACAGGTTGCCCGCCGCGTCGATGCTGATCCCCTGCATGTTCGCGAACCCGGCCTCGGTGGCCACGCCGTTGTGGTAGCCACCCCCGGTCCGCCCGGCGATGGTGCGCACCATCACGTTGGCCGAACCCACGCCGACGGCCCCCTCCGGGGGCGCGCCGAGGCTGGTCTTGGCCTCCACCGTCACGGTGAACTCGAACGCCGTCACGCCGCTCGGGACGATGAACAGCCACTGGCGGGCGGCGCTGGTGGCCTCTGGTTCGAGCGCCCCTGCGTACTGCAGGTACGGCGCCTCCCCGGTGTTCGCCAGGTCGATGAGGCTCGGGTTCGGCAGCGGGACGATGCCGTCGGGGTTGAACAGCCGCACCGGCTCCCCCGGCGCAACCCCGGTGTCGATCCCGAGCGGGAAGAAACCGCTATTGGGGCTCACCTCCCGCACCTTATGGGTGATGTAGTCGGCGACCAGCACGTTCCCCGCCGCATCTGTCGCCGCGCCCATCAGGCCATCGAACGTGGCGACGTCGCCGGCCCCGTCCGCCGATCCGCTGCTCCCGCTGCCCGCGAGGGTGGCCACCCGCCAACTCGTGGCCGTGGTCCCGCTCGCCGACCCGTTGCTCTTCAGTGACACCTGCCGCACTCGCCGCCCGCTCACCTCGGTCACGAACAGCGCCCCGCCGTACCAGACGATCCCACGGGGGAAGTTGAACGTCGCCGCCTGACCGCTGCCGTTGGCCGACCCGGCCACCCCCATCCCCGCGATCGTCACCACCTCGCCGACCGGGCTCACCCGCCGGATCTTGTGGTTCCACGAGTCCGCCACGAACAGCGTCCCGTCCGGCGCCAACGCCAGCGCCGCCGGGTTGTTGAACCGGGCCGCCGAGCCCACCGCGTCCGTCGAGCCCGCGGTGGCCGCCAGTCCCGCCAGGGTCGTCACCGTGTAGCTGGCCGGGTCGAGCGGGTCCGCGCCCGTCAGCACGATCTTGCGCAGCACCTGCCCGGTGTACTCCACGACGAAGATCCCGCCGGCCGCGTCCACCGCCACGCCGATCGGGACGTTGAAGGTGGCCGCATTCCCCGCGCCGTTGGCGCTCCCAGTCGCGCCGGTGCCGGCCACCGTGGTCACCCGCCCGTCGGACGTGACGCGGCGGACCCGCTGGCCTCCGGCTTCGGTCACGATCAGGGCGCCGTCCACGGGGTTGCGGGCGATGCCCCACGGCGAGTTCAGTCGTGCCGCGCTCCCCAGTCCATCCACCGATCCGGCGGTGCCATTGCCGGCCAGGGTAGTCACCAGGCCGTTCCTGAGCATTCGGATGTAGTGAGCGCTGTCGGTGATGTAGGCGCTGCCATCGGGCGCAGTCGCGACTCCCACCGGGGTGACAAAGGAAGCGCTCAGGGCCGTGCCGTCCGTGCTCCCCGACACGCCGCTGCCCGCCACGGTGCGCACCTGCGTCCGCGGCCGGAGGTCGGTGAAGGCGGCGACGTTGGTGAACGTGCCGAAGATCAGCTTGACGCCGGTGGCGGTGCCGTCGGGCAGCTCGCCGAGCGGTTCGCCGCTGTGGTTGGTCAGGCTGACCGTGAGCGCCTTGCGTCCTACGTCGCCCGGCTGGTCGATCAGCAGGCTGGAGTTGAAGCCGATGGTGGAGCCGGCGAACACCGCGCGGCCCCCGCCCAGCGGCGTCACCTGCACCTGCCCTGTCGGCACGTCCACGTGGAACAAGGCGGTGCCCACTTCGCCACGCTGCGGCGGGGTCGAGCCCCCCGCCCCTCCGCCGCCCCCACCCGATCCCGGCACCCCAGCCTTGCCACCGCCGCCACAGCCCGTCAGAACGGCCAGCGCCAGCGCGCATAGCGAGCGTCGTCCCATCGTTCCCTCCAGCCAGTCCCCCGCCACCCAACACCGAGCGGATGTACCATAGTACGCCATTCGGACGACCCGACGCAAGAGAGGCGCCGGAGCGATCGCGCCGGTACGCCCAGCCCGCCCGATGGTCCTGCCTCCGGCGCCGGGTCAGGCGAGAGCGAGGCGGAGGAGGGCGCGGTACGGATTCGGCCATCCGCTCAGCCAGGCATCCGGATCACGAGGTCGTCGTAGGGCACCAGGCGCGGCCCCTGGATGTCCGCCGGCCGGGTGATGAAGACGTGCACCACCGCCGGCTGCCCGGCGCGGACCGCGAGGAGGAGCTGGAGCGTGTGCTCGCCGGAGCGCCAGCGCTCCGCCGTGGTGGCCGTGCCCGGCCCGGAGCGGTGCGCCGCCGGGATGAACGCCGTGGGCTCACGCTTGACCAGCACTTCGTCGCGGTCGAGCCACACCCGCTGCAGCTCCGGCGTGGCGCAGACCAGGCGCGCGTGGCGCCCGTCGCCGATGGCCAGGGTCGTGGTCACCCGGTAGATCCGGTCCGTCTCGGCGCCGTCGTCCAGCTCGAGGCGGTGGTCCGCGGTCCACACCGGCCGCCAGCCGGCGACGTCGGGCGGGTGGTCGAGGGCGGCGAGGGCGTCCGGCACCGCCACGGGGCCGGCCACCCGCCAGCCGCAGGCCGGCACCAGGACCAGCTCGCAGGGCCCACTGGCGAGCCCCACGTCGATGCTCACCCGGTGCGCCGGGTGCGCCTGCACCCGGCGCGGCGCCTTGAGGAGCAGGTGGCAGTGACCGTTGTCGCAGCCCAGCGCCTCGACCTGCCAGCCGTGCTCGCCGTAGCCGTGGAGCAGCCCCGCGCGGCAGCCGGCGAAGTTGAGCTCGAGCTTGCGCTCCTCCATCGGCCGCATCGCCGGCGGACCGCCCAGGCTGATGTAGACGTCCCGCTGCCGCCCGCCCAGCTCGCGACTGAAATGCAACGTCTGGCCGTGGTGCGCGAGCCGCTCGGCCACCACCGCGTCGGCCGCCAGGGTCTCGAGCAGCGCGGGGTCGAGCTTCCCGGACTTGCCCAGCCGGAGCGGCATCTTGTGGTGCGCGAGCATCCGCTCGGCCTCGGCCAGGGTCCAGTCGGTCAGCTCCTGGAGCGTCGCGGGCGTCTCGCAGCCGACCACGCCCCAGCCCACCACGACCTCCTCGCCCACCGGCTCCGCCCACTTCGGGTCGAAGACTTCCGGCCCGTGGAGCAGCCCCAGGAGCGCGCCGAGCGTGGCGCCGGTGCAGTCGGTGTCGTAGCCGCAGTTGACGGCCTTGCACAGGGCGTCGCCGGCGTCCTCGCCCCACAGCCAGCCGAGGATGGTGAAGGCGATGTTCTGCGGCGCGTCGGTGAAGTTGACGTGCCCCCACTCCGCCAGGATCCGCTCGCGGGCCGCGGTCCAGGCGAGGCCCTCGGCGTGCAGCTCGCGGGTCAGCCGCACGGCGCCGGCGGTGCGGCAGTCGGGCGGGATGAGGCCGAGCCCGATGTCGAGGAGCCGGTCGCGATCGTCGCAGACAAACGCGGCGGACTCCAACGCGGCGAGGAACATCTCCCCGTAGATGCCCTCGCCGGAGTGGTCGACGCAGCCGTCGTAGTAGGCGTAGCGGGCGCCCAGGCCGGGGCAGCCGGGGGCCACGCAAGCCCAGATCTCGCTGCGGATGGGCGCACCCATGCAGTCGCCGAAGTGGTTGGCGAACTGGCCCGAGAGCGGCGGCTCGAGGCCGCGGCCGAGGTTCCACAGCGCGATCCCGTACTCGTCGAAGGGATAGACCAGGTGCCGGCGCCAGGCGTCGCCGAGGGTCCGCTCGTCGAGCCCGGGCCCGTGCTCGCGGAGCGCGGCGAGCCAGACGAGCTGGAGATCGAGGTCGTCGTTGGCCACGGCGCCGGTGGGCACCGGGTCGTAGAAGGCGAGGTCGAGGAGCTGCTGCCGGCCCTCGTGGGGCGCACCCAGGGTGCCGCCGATGGTCTTGCCCAGCCAGCAGCCGTACACTCGGCGGCGGTAGTCTTCGCGGGCGAGGGTTGCCATGTACGTCACCGTCCGGACGGCGTTTGACGGCCGCCCACGGCCCCATTATACTCGGCCTCGGCTCCGCGGCGGTAGCAGGGAAGCGGTCGTGTCGCGCCGCCGCGGCGCGCCGGACGGGCGGGGATGCATGGGACACAGCGAGCGGTGCGCGCTCGATCCGATCCTCGGGTGCTGGCTCGCAACCGAGCCGGCGGCCGCGGCGCTGGTCGGCCCCGACGGCTGCTACCGGCTGGCCAACCAGGCCTACGCCGAGGCGCTGGGCCTCGTCTCGCCGGCCGGCCTGTGCGGGCGGCCGCGGCTCGAAGTCCTCGATCAGACCTTCTGCCGCCGGCTCGCCGACCCGCAGCCGCTCCTCACCTACCTCCGCGCGGCGGACGCCCAGAACGGCGCCGAGCTGTCGGTCTGCCTCAGCGACGCCGCGCTCACCTGGCGCTACGACAGCCTGGCCCTGCTCGGCCCCGACGGCGCCCTCCTCGGCTGGCGCGAGCGGCTCGTGCCGGTCCGCGACGAGGCCGAGATGCTGCGCGCCGAGCTCGAGCGCCAGCTCGCCGCCAAGGACCAGCTCCTCGCCCGCGTCAGCCACGAGCTGCGCACCCCGCTGACGGCCATCATCGGCTTCTGCCACATGCTCCTGGGCTACTGCGGCGAGCTCGCGACGCGGCAGGAGGCGTACGTGCAGCGGATCCTCAAGAACGCCCAGGCCGAGCTGCAACTGCTCAACAACGTGCTCGACCTGGCGCGCTTGAGCGGCGGGCCGCTGCCCGTCCTCACCGAGAACGTGGAGCTCACCGGCCTCGCCGCCGAGCTGGTGGAGACCGCCGAGGCGCTGACCTGGGACAAGGACGTGCACCTGGTGGTGGAGGCCGAGCCGGTGCTCCCCGTGCTCGTCACCGACCAGCTCAAGCTGCGCCAGATCCTGCTCAACCTGCTCTCCAACGCAGTCAAGTTCACCGACCACGGCGAAGTGCGGCTGACCCTGGCACGCGGCGAGTCGGGCGTCCGCCTGGCGGTGAGCGACTCGGGCGTCGGCATCCCGCCGGACCAGCTCGGGCGGATCTTCCTCGCCTACGTGCAGGTGGAGGACAGCCGGCCCGGCCGGCGGGTCGAGGGCACCGGGCTCGGGTTGGCCATCTGCTCCCGCCTGGCCCGGCTCCTGGGCGGCGAGATCACGGTCGAGAGTGAGCTCGGCCGGGGTTCGGTCTTCACTCTTCACTTGCCACTGGTGGCTCCGGCTGCGCCTCGACCGGAGTGAGGGTGAGGCGCAGCGCCTCGGCCTGGTCGCGGATGGTCAGCGTGCCGTCCGGCCCGGCGGTGAGTGTGTCGCGGGTCACGCCCACGCCGACCGCCGGGCTCAGCAGGCTGCCCTTCTCGCCCCGCCAGATCGCCACGCGGTGCAGCGAGCCGGGCGGCACACGGTAGGCCCCGTCGGCGATGGTGAGCTGGAACGGCGCCGCGGCCGCGTCCGCCACCGACCAGCGTCCGCGGGCGTTGCGCACCGCCTGGTCGCCGGGGCCCCAGAGGTTCACGTCGATCACCTCGGGCGAGTAGGCGGTCACTGGGCGCCGGCGAGCCCCTCCACCCGCCGGTTGACCAGCGGCTCGGCAGTGGCGCGCACGCGCGCGGCCCGGTCCAGCGGCGGGGCGCGCCGGATCGCGTTCAGCCCGCCCGGATAGAGCAGGGGCTCGAGGCACGGCAGGTCGATGCTCAACGTGCCCGGGGTGTCGGCGAGACGATGGACCCAGAGCTGCCCGCCGGCGCCGCGGCCCACGTCCCAGCCGTCGGGCACCAGCAGGTCGCCCTCGCGCACCGTCAGCCGCGGCCGCTGGGCCAGCAGGTTGCCGTGGAAGCGGTCGAACAGCCAGTCGCCGGCGCGCCACTCCTGCCACAGCCAACTGGTGATGAAGCACGCCACGCCGCGGCCGTAGGCGTGTTCCGAGATGCCCGATACGCGGTGGTCGCCGATCTGGTTCTGCTCGGCCAGCATGCGCGTGTTCGGCCCGGCCACCACGTAGGCCGACGGGGTGACCAGCAGTGAGCGCGCGATCTGCGGCGGCGTGGGCTGGCGGGGCACGATGTCGGGCAGCAGGCTGCTGTAGCGGAGGAAGACGAAGCTCCCCGGCTGCGACAGCCCGGCGGCCATCTCGGGAAACGGCACCGCGCCGCGCGCCAGGTCGCGCAGCCGCTCGCGCTGCCGGCCATCGAGCAGGTTGTCGCGGGTCCAGCGGACGGCGGCGACCCGCAGGCCGAAGACCTCCTCCATCGCCGGCGGGAGCTGCGCGAGGCAGCCGGCGGTGCTGGCGCAGCCCAGCCCCAGGTCGCCCACCAACAGGCCGCCGCCCTCCACGTACCCCCGCAGCGCCTCCTGCGCGGGCGCGGGCAAGTCGAATGCGGACGCCGCGAAGAGGCAGCCGAAGCGGTCCAGCCGGACCCGCTCGAGATCGCGCGGGGTGAGCACCGCCAGCGGCCCGTAACGCGTGCCGCGGTCGAGCAGGTCGTACCACGCCGCCGGCCCGTCGCCGCCCACCCAGGCGTAGCCCAGCAGCCCGTCGCGGTCTTCCAGCGGCCCCCGCGCGAACGGTTCCAGAAGCACCGCGGCGCCGGGCTCCGGCCTGAACTCGGCCAGGCGCTCGGCGGCCACCTCGTCGAGCGCGTGCCGCACCGCTTGCGCCCGGGCCGGGTTGGCGGCCAGATCGGGCCAGGCAGACCAACCCACGCCCGCGGCGCCGCGGGCGAACGCCAGCCGGGTCCAGCGCCAGAGGCTGTTGGGGTCGGCGGCGGCGGTGAG
>JACPDV010000602.1 GCA_016183835.1 Armatimonadota bacterium | reverse complement strand
TGGTGCCGCCGTTCGACATCGTGCGGGTCATGCGGCCGCTCACGCGCGGCGGCTGGCAGCAGCGCTCCAGCGGCCGCGGCGACGACATGATCGAGCTCCTCAGCATGCCGCTCGAAGGCGAGTGGATCCCGCCGCTCACGGAGCGCGCCAGGTGAGGTCGTTCCGCGTCGCCCTGGTCGGGCTGTCACCGGTGGCCGCGCGCCGGCCCGACAACACCTTCTTCGGCCGGGCCATCAACAGCCACGCCGCCGCCTACGCCGTGCACCCCAACTGCGAGGTGGTGGCCGTCTGCGACATCCGCCGCGACATGGTCACGGCCTTCAGGTCCACCTGGGCCGACACCTGGCCCACCATCGCCGGCTACAACGACTTCCGCGACCTCTTGAGCGACGGCGTGCCCGATATCGTCTCGGTCTGCACCCCGGATAACGCGCACGCCCACATCGTCGAGGACGCCGCGAGCGCCGGCGTGGCCGGGATCCTCTGCGAGAAGCCCCTGGCCACCGATCTGGCCGACGCCGACCGCATGATCGCCGCCTGCGAGGCGCACGGCACCGCCCTGGTGGTACACCACAACCGCCGCTTCCTGCCGGTCTACCACCGTGTTCGCGACCTGCTGCTGGCGGGTGAGATCGGGCGCCTGCAGCGGCTGAGCTGCTATCACGCCGAGCCGCGGGCGATGCTCTTTCGCAACGGCACGCAGATGGTCGACACCCTCTGCTTCCTGGCCGGCTCGCCCGTGGTGGACGTCTGGGGACGGCTCGAGCCGGGCTACGAGCACTGGGACCGTTACCGTGGCGACGGCGGCCACGACGCGCACAGCGAGCCCTCGGCGGCGGCGCGGCTGACCTTCGCCAACGGCGTCACCGCGGCCTACGAGGGCGTGCGCACGCGCGGGCGGGTGGTGTGGTTCGACGTGGGCGGGACGGAGGGCTCCGTCCGCGTGCAGGATCGCTACGCCGAGCTGACCACGCAGGCAGGCAGCAGCGTGCTGGTGCCGGAGCCCTACGACGGCGGCGGCGTCACGGCGGCGGTGAGCGAGGTGGTGCGGCTGCTGCTCTACGGCGGCGAGAGCATCTCCTCGCCCCGCGCGGCGCGGCACACCCTCGAAATCCTGCTGGCGATCCTGGAGTCGCATCGCCGCGGGAATCAGCCGGTGCGGCTCTGATCCGGAGAGGCCCTTGCGCATCACCGACGTGACGCTCCACGGCGTACAGACACCCCGTCGCTACGCCACCGTCTGCGCCGCGCCGGGCGGCGGCGCCGACGCCACCGTGGAGTGCAGCCGGCACTACCTCCTCGAGCTGCACACCGATGTGGGCCTGACCGGCATCGGCGAGGTCTCCGACGTGGAGATGGTGCCGGTCTACACGCCGGGCTACGTCCCGCCGCGTGACGCGCTTCTGGAGACCTACCGCTGGTGGCTGGTGGGCAGAGACCCGTTCGACCGGGGCCGGCTCCACGCCGAGCGTCCGCTCAACGGACTTGCCGCGGCGGCGGCGGACATGGCAGTGCACGACCTCCTCGGCAAGGCGGCCGGCGTGCCGGTCTACAAGCTGCTCGGCGGGATGACCAACCCGCGACCGCTGCTCTGCTGGGTGGCCTTCATCCGCGACGACCTGCGGGCCCTGCGCGAGGAGCTGGCCGAGAAGGTCGCGGCCGGGTTCCGCGCGTTCAAGCTCAAGGTCGGCGTGGACCTCGACCTGGACGACGAGCGGCTGGCCGTGGCCCGCGAGGTGGCCGGCCCGCACGCCGAGCTCAAGATCGACGCCAGCGGCGCCTGGGACGTGCCGGGGGCGATCGCCGCGATCGAGCGGTTGCAGCGCCACGGCCTGGCCGGCGTGGAGACACCGGTGCCCGTCGGGCAGGTGGAGGACCTCGCGGCGGTGCGGCGCGCGGTGGACGTGATGATCCTTGAGCACGCCAACGAGTTCGAGCTGGCGTTGCGGATGATCCGCGCGGACGCCGTGGACGTGATCAACACCTATGTGGGCGGCGTGGGCGGGATCTACCCGTTGATCAAGATGCTGGCCCTCTGCGAGGCGGCGCAGGTGGGCGTGCTGCTGGGCAGCACGTTGGAGCTCGGCGTGGGCACCGCGGCGCAGTTGCACGTGGCCGCTTCCACCGCGACCCTCGCCCTGTCCAGCGATCTGATCGGCCCGGCAATGTACACCGACGACGTGATCACCGAGCCCTTCGTCTACGCCGACAGCACGCTCCGGATCCCCCAGGGCCCGGGCCTCGGCGTGGAGCTGGATCGCGACAAGCTGGAGCAGCTCGCCTGGCCCGGCGTCTGACCCCCGCACCAACCACCAGCCACCAACCACCACGCACTCCAGCCCGCGTTGACGCCCCGCCGCGAGCGACCGTACAATGGCCCCACGGTGCGGAGGCGTGCATGGGCGACATCCTCATCCGGCTGCGAGCGAACGTCCGCACCGGACAGCGCGAGATCGTGGTGGACTACGACTCGGACCCCGACATGACGCAACAGGAGCACGAGCGCCGCCACCGCGAGATCGCCGAGCGGCTGGTGCGCGACGGCATCCTCGAGCGCGCCGAGACCGAGGACCTGGTCTTTGAGCCCCGCCCGCGCGAGCCCGCCCGTCCCGAGCCGCTCAGCGATAGCCAGGACGGCTAGCGTTGCGACACCTACACGGCGGGCGGCTGTTGAGCATCCACCCCTGGCGGGACGGCGAGACCGAGTCCGCCGAGAACTGTCTCCGCGCCTTCCTCGGTCTGGACCTCGCCCGCTGGATGGCCTGGCCAGGCGACGACGCCGAAGCCGTGGCCGCGGAGCCCGAGCTGCTCACCGCCGCGGAGCGCTTCGCCGGCGCCGACCCGCTCCTCGACCTCACCGCGGCCGTCCGCCAGGGCCTGCGCGCCGAGCCGGAGACCGCCGAGCAGCGGCTCGCCGCGCTCCCCGAGGACTACCCTGCCCGCTCGGCCTGGCTGCACTGGCGCGACCTGGTGCTGGCCACCGGCCGCCGGGAGCTGTGGGACCCCGCGCGCCGGGCGCTGGCGCAACAGGTGCGAACGCACCGCATCGCCCTGATCGAGGCCGCACCGGTACTGCATGGGTGGATCGACCCGGCCGCCTGGCGGCAGGAGACCGAGCTGCTGACCGACGCCGCGGCGCGCCTGGAGGCGGCGGCCGAAGCGCCTAGCCTGGCGTCGTACGGCGAGGCCCGGTCCGAGGCGGGCCGCCTGCTGGTGCTGCTCGGCGCCGACGCCGCCGGGGCGCGGCTCGGGCCCGAGTCGGCGGTGTGGCTTCGCCGCGCCTTCGAGCAGGCGTGCGCTGCGAACGGCGACGTGCGCGGCGACCTGCTCCGCTCCACCCTCGGCGCGCTGTTCGCGGTGGCCGCGCGACAGCGCCTGCTGCACCTCCTGGTGGAGACCCTCGAGCCGCGCCCGCCGCGGTTCGACGAGCCGGACACCGAGGCGCTGGTGCTCTGCGAGGGCTCTCGCGCCTGGCAGCGCTGTGGCGACGAGGACCGCGCGGAGCAGTGGTTCCGGCACGGCGTGAGGCTGGCCGCTCGGTTCGCCACGTACCCGCGCTCGGGCGAGGCCGGGCGAACCGCGCTGCGCTGCCATGCGCTCGGCCAGGCGGGCCCACTCGAGCCGATCTACGAGCTGGCCAACCGGCTGCTGCGGCAGGGCGACCCGAGCCTCAGCGCGGAGATCGCCGGCCGCACCCGCGTGACCGACGATGAGCACGCCTGGGGCCGCCTCACCGACGCCTACCGCCGCGCCCGCATGCTGCCCGACGAGGTGCGCACCGCCACCCTCGCCGCCTGCGCAGCCACGCTCCTCAAATGGGGCAACGACGCCGCCGGGCTCGGCATCCTCCGCCAGATGGTGACCCCCGAGACGCTGCTCCCCACCGCTGCCCTCCGCGACCCGCCCATCAACGCCGACACCGCCGCG
>JACPDV010000601.1 GCA_016183835.1 Armatimonadota bacterium | reverse complement strand
GCCAGGCGTGGTTGTTGTTCTCCCCGCCGGGGAAGGGGGCGAGGGCCTTCCAGAACTGCTCGGCGCGGGCGACCAGGGCAGTGCGGAGGGTGGTGCGGTCGGTCTCGTCGAGGTGCACGTAGAGTGCGTCGTAGCACCAGTTCAGCCCGCGGAGGAAGTGGTGCGCGCCGATGTCGCCGCGCCGGTAGTTGCTGCCGCCTTCGGGGTCCCACCGAGCGGCCTTGAGCGCCAGCTCGCGGGTCCAGGCGATGACCTGCGGGTCGCCGGTGAGCGCGCAGATCCGCCCGATCCGCGCCAGGCGCGTGCCGGCGGCGGAGGTGATCCCGCCGTGGGCCTTGCCGTACCAGTCGATCCAGGTGGGCCAGCGCGGGTCGCCCTCGACCCAGATGGGGCAGTCGTCGGCGATGCCCTGCCGGTGCTCGTTCTCGGCCTGCTTCACCAGCGCGGCCAGCCCGGCGGCGTCGAGCTTCCCGCGCTCGGCGGCTACGTCCACCAGTCGCGGATGCGGTCTGCCGGCCAGCTCCGCGAGCGGCAGCGGGCGGGGCTGGAACGAGTGCGTCTCGGGCGGGATCACCACTCGCCGGGTCTCCGACCAGCCGTCGGCCAGCTCGCCGGTGGCGAGCACCTTCCAGTACCAGGTGCCCGGCTCGAGCGGCTTGGGCGGGGTGAACCACGCGTGCTGGACCGCGAAGGTCTGGGTAGCGCCCTCCGGGAAGGCCGGGTCGCGCGACAGGGCGAGCTGCTGCGGCGTGCCGTCGGCGCGCCAGTCGAGGAACGGCGGGTTGGCGTACGAGGTGCGGACCTGGTCGCTGAGCCGGCTGGCGGGCGGGGCCGCGAAGAGGTGCAGGTTGTCGAGCCACACGGTCATGCGGGAGTCGTGGTCGTTCTTGGCCCGGCCGTAGATGGTGATCCGGTCGAACACCTGGCCCAGCCGCAGCGTGCCGCCGTTGGTGGGGTGGAGTCCGGCGATGGCGGCTTCGACGTGGTGCCACTGCCCGTCGAACGGCGCCTGGCCGAAGAACTGCTTGTCCCCTTCGTAGGCGAGGAAGCCGACGTACTGACCGGCGTCGGGCACCTCGCTCGCGGCCTTGACGTCGAACGCCACGGTCAAGTTGCGGACCATAGTGAACGGGCCGCGGAGCGTGAGGTTGGCGTAGCGGGCGGGCTCGCGGTTGCCCATCTGCAGGCAGGCGCCCGCGTCGCCCATGCCGGGTTCTGCGATCCTGGCGTCGACACCCCGGTCGAAGCTCAGACGGTCGTAGCGGGCGAGGTCGGCGCCCGCCTCGAAGTCGTAGCTCAGCAGGTCGTCGGCGCGGGCGGTCCCGAGCACGACGAGCAGGCTGAGGAAGATCCAGGCCGGGTGCACAGGGCGAGGCGGCATCGACGCGGTCTCCGTTGGTGTGGGGTGGACGTATTGTGACGCAGGCGCGGCGTGAACGGCCAGGCGGTGAGCGCGGGTCCGCTCAAGCTGTCGACCGGGGCAAACCTGGTGCTGGTGACGGTCGAGGCCACGGAGGACGGCGCCACGGCCCGGCCGGTGGTGGAGGTCGGCGGACGGCGGTTCGGCATCGAGAGCGGCCGGCAGTTGGGGGTGTCCTCGCGCGAGCCGCCGCGGCTGAAGCGGGGAGAGCGGGTGGAGCTGCGCCGGACCTTCGTCGTCGGTGAGCCGGGGCCGGCGTTCTTCCCCAGGCTGCCGAGCGTCTACCTCCCGCGCGGCGCGAGGAACCTGCTGCAGCCGTACCTCCGCGTGCCGGGCGGGATCGCCTTCGAGCGGCCGGTGCTGTGCCTCGACCTCCCGGCAGCCGCCACCTACGTCGCCGCCGACGAGGCGGTCGGGGTGGCGGTCGGACGGCCGGACCGCCACGCCGAGGGCGGGCGAGCGGTGACGTGGCTGCCGCTCGACGGACTGTGGGGGAGCGGGTTCGAGCTGTCGCTCTGCTGGGCCGACGCCAACGGGCGGACCATCACCTACCAGCCGGCGATCCGCGACGGCGGCACGTGCGACTGGCGGCATCGTGCCGCACGGGTGAAGCCCCCGGCGGGCGCGGTGTGGGTCACGCCGCTGATCATCAAGTGGCAGGACCGCGGCATCACCGGCACCTTCTGGGTCGACAACGTGCAGCTCACCGACCTGCGGACCGGTGCCAAGCTGCTCGACTGCGGAACCTTCGACGAGCCGGCCTGGGGCGAGCGGTTCGCCGGCACGGCGGGGCAGGGCGCCGGTGGCTCACGCTGCGTGAAGATCGTCTGCACCGCCGAGTCGGCGCAGCGGCAGCAGGCCCAGTGGGTGCGGGCGACGGAGCCGGGCCGCACGCCGGTGAAGGCCGGGGAGGAGTACCAGCTCGAGCTGGACGTGAAGTGCGACAACGTCGCCGAGCCGGGCGGCGTATCGTGGTGACCGGGCCCAGCGAGATGCCGCTGACCATCCTGCCGCCGCTGCGCGACGTGCGGCCGAAGCGCAGCCGCATCGCGCCCTGCTACTACGGCGACGTGTTCAGCAACGACGCCGTGCGCGAGGCCTACGCGGACAACGCCTGGCGCTCCGGCATCACCTGGACTTACGGCACCACGTCGAACGGCGTGGCCCAGCGGCTGCTCCCGCGCGGGCTGGGGGTGATCCTGAGCTTCCCGTGGGAGCCGTGGACGCCGCCGGGCGAGTTCGCCAAGGTGCTCGAGCTGCGGCCCGACATCGGCGCCATCGACTTCGCCGGCAAGCCGGTGCCGCGGCGGCTGTGCCCCACCTGGGCGCTGTCACACTTCGACGACTGGCGGCCGGAGCTGGCCAAGTTGGCGGACGGCCTCTTGCGCGACAGCACCTATCGCGGCGTGAACTGGGACCTTGAGGAGCCCGTGGTGGACCCGCCGACCTTCTGCACCTGCGAGCGGTGCCTGGCGGCATTCGCCAAGGAGGCGGGGCTCTCGCTCAAGGCGGAGCTGAAGCCCGCCGAACTGCTGGGCCCCCATCGCGACGCCTGGGTGGCCTTCCGCTGCCGGCAGAACGCCACGATGCTGGGCCACCTCCGCGAGCTGTTCAAGGCCGCCAAGCCGGACGTGGAGGTGTCGCTGTACAGCGGCTATGCAAGCCGCTACACGCGCGAGCACTACGGGGTGGACTGGCCGCTGCTGGCGCAGCACCTGGATCTCGGGATCGCCGGCTACGGCTACGACCGGGCGAACGTGGCGGCGACGCGCGAGGCGATGGGGGCCAAGCCGTTTCTGGGCGGCGAGATGTACTACCTCTCGCCCCACACCGACGAACGGGTCCCGCCGTCGGGCCCGGCCGAGTGGCGTAACCGGCTGGTGCGGCAGTACCTGGGCAGCGGCTGCCGGGGCGTGCTGATCTGGTGGCTGCCGACGATGGAGGGCGGCGCTTTCTACGGCACCAGCGAGGCGGCGGAGCTGATCGCGGGGGAGGAGGAGTTCCTCGACGGGGCGGAGCGGGTGGAGGGCCGGTTCAAGGTCACGGGCCTGCCGGCGGGCGACTGGCACGCCTTCCGGAAAGGCGGCGAGACGCGGGTCTACCTGCTCAACCTGAAGGAGCAGGCCGTGGAGGCCACCCTGACCGGGCCGGCGGGCTGGGCGGCCGGAGTGCGGTCCCGCGGCAACGAAGGAACGAGCGCGGCCGAGGGCGAAGTCGTGGCGGCGACGCTGCGGCCGTTCGGTTGGTTGTGCCTGACCGCCGATCCATAGCCGGTGGAGGACGGAGATGACCGTCGACGAGGTGCGGGCGATCCTGGCGGAGCACCGCGAGGAGTTGGCCGAGCGCGGCGTGCTGTCGCTTTCGGTGTTCGGCTCCGTGGCCCGCGGGAAGGCGCGGAAGAGGAGCGACGTGGACCTGATCGCGGAGTTCGGTCCCCACGCCGATTACTTTGACCTCTTCCGCCTGCAGCGGCGGCTGGCGGAGTGGTTGGGGTGCTCGGCCAAGAAGGTCCACCTGTTCACTCCGGAGACACTTCACCCGCGGATCAGGGAGCAGGTCCTTCAGGAGGCAATCCACATTGCATAGGCCATGGCCCCTGCGCGTCGGGGACATGTTGGACCGCATCAATCGCATCGCGGAGTACACGGCCGGCATGACGGTCGAGGCGTTCGTCGCCGACCGGTGGGCCGCCGCCGCCGTGGCCCGTGAGCTCATCACGGTCGGCGAAGCCGCGAGGCACGTCGCGCCACAGGTTCGGCGTCGGTATCCGGAGGTCCCTTGGGATGACCTGATGACCTTCCGGAACTTCGCCGTGCACACTTACGAGGCAGAGGATCCGGTGAGG
>JACPDV010000617.1 GCA_016183835.1 Armatimonadota bacterium | reverse complement strand
TAGCCGCTTGCGGCTGCTGTGGCAAGGAGGGGGTGTGGGATGGCACCACCGGACACTGGAGACGAGATGCAGACGAGCGGATGGCTGCTCATGGCCCTGCTGACCGCGGCCGCCGCGCAGGCCGGCGAGGTGACCATTCGCCGCGACACCTGGGGCGTGCCGCACGTCTTCGCCGCCACCCTCGCCGATGGCGCCTACGGCATCGGCTATGCGCAGGCCGAAGACCGCCTCGACCAGATCTTCGCCAACTACCGGGAGGCCGTCGGGCGAATGGCCGAGGTCCACGGCGCCGGGCTCGTGGAGCAGGACTGGGAGCAGCGGCTGGCGGGGCACGAGGCGGTCTCCAAGCGCCGCTACCCGGAGCTCCCGGCCGCCGTCCGCGAGATGTGCGAGGCCTACCTCGACGGCGTCCGCGCCTACATGGCGGAGCACCCCGAGCGGCACCCGGTGGACTGGCTCGAGCCCGAGCCCTGGATGGAGGCCGCGCTCTGCCGCAACATCATCTTCCGCTGGCCGCTCGGCCAGGCGCTGCACGAGCTGGACCTGCGCGGCGAGGTCGCATTCTTCAGCAATCAGTGGGCGGTGCGGCCCGAGCGCACCACGGACGGGGCCGCGCTGCTCTGCATCGACCCGCACATCCCCTGGGACGGCCCCTTCCGCTCGTGGGAGTTCCGCCTTCACGCCGGCGGCCACGACATCTCAGGCTTCGCCATCCTCGGCGCGCCGTTCCTCTCCCTCGGCCACAACGCCTTCCTCGGCTGGGCCGCCACTACCGGCGGGCCGGACACTACCGACATCTACGTCGAGCAGATCGACCCCGCCGACCCCAAGCGCTACCGCTACGACGATGGCTGGCGCCCCATCACGAGCGAGACGGTCACCATGGGCGTCAAGGACGCGCCGCCGGTGACCCGCGAGCTGGAGCGCACCCACCACGGCCCCATCGCCCTTCGCGAGCCCGGCAAGGCGTACGCCATCGCCTGCCCTTACCTCGACCAGGTGGACCTGATCGCCCAGATCTACGGCCAGATGACCAGCCGCAACCTGGCCGAGTTCCGCGCGGCCCTGGGCATGAACCAGATGATGGAGGAGAACATCCTCTACGCCGACGTGGAAGGGCATATCCAGCCGGTGCCGGGGAACGCGAGCAAGTCCGGGTGGCTGGGGCTCCACGCCATGGACGACCTGGTGCAGGTGCTCGACCCGCCCACCGGCTACCTGCAGAACTGCAACATCGCCCCGGACACCATGGCCCGCGGGCTCAAGCTCGATCCCGCCGCCTTCCCTGCCTACATCTTCCAAGACACGCCGGGCCGCTCAAACTCGCGCGGCCGGCGCGCCGTGGAGCTGCTCGACTCGCACCCCAAGCTGACCCTCGCGCAGGCGACGAGCATCGCGCTGGACACCCACGCCGACGGCTGCGAGCGGTGGCAGACGGCGTTGCGCGAGGCGCTCCGCACGCTCTCGCCGCCCGAGCCGGTGCGCCGCGCTGCGGCCGTGCTGATCGCGTGGGACGGGCGCATGCAGAAAGACAGCGTGGCCGCGAGCCTCTACCGCGTCCTGCGCATCCGCGCCGAGGAGCATGAGCTGCAGCTCGGCGACGACCCGCTCCCGACGGTCGCCCTGCAGACGCTGCTCGGCTCGTTGTCCGAGGGCATGGCGTGGCTGGCGGAGGGCTTCGGCACGTGGGAGGTGGCGTACGGGCGGCTGCACCGGGTGCGGCGCGGCGCGCGGTCCTGGCCGGTGAGCGGCGGCGATACCGGCGCCGGTCAGACGCTGCGCTGCGTCGGCGCAGAGCTCGACGGACACGTCTTCTACGGCCGCACCGGGCAGGCTTGGACACAACTCGTGCAGCTCAAGCCCGGCGCGGTGCGAAGCTGGAGCGTTACGGCCTACGGCCAGAGCGACGACCCGGCCTCGCCGCACTACACCGACCAGGGCGAGCGGCTGATGGGGCTCGGCCGCCTGAAGCCGACGTGGTTCCAGCCGACGGAGCTGGAGGGCCACGTCGAGAGCACGCGCGTGCTGCGGCGTTGAGCCCGCCTACCCGAAGCGCAGCTTCCACCACGACGGCCTGCCCTTGCGCGGCCAGCGGGTCGTGGCGTCGCAGATCACGCCCCGCAGCTTGGCGCCGTCGAGGACCGCGCCGTCCAGGTCGGCGCCGCTGAGGTCCGCGCCTTCGAGCTGGGCACCAGCCAGGTTGGCCATCGTCAGGTTGGCGCCGTGCAGGTGGGCATGGGAGAGCACGGCGTCGCGCAGGTCGGCGCGGTGCAAGTTGGCGCCGCCCAGGCGCGCGGTGTCGAGCCGGGCGCCGGTGAGGCGG
Organism: Armatimonadota bacterium; assembly: GCA_016183835.1. Classification (GTDB taxonomy): domain Bacteria; phylum Armatimonadota; class UBA10988; order UBA10988; family UBA10988; genus JACPDV01. The sequence continues at coordinate 5,001 of JACPDV010000617.1, read as the reverse complement.
GCACCCTCCAGGTTGCTGTTCTCCAGGATGGACTCCTGCGCCCGAATGCGCACCATCACGGCCTCGCTGAGATCCGCGCCGGGGAGCTTGGTGTTGCGGAGCTGCGCGTCGCTGAGGTCGGCCTTCTGGAGCAGGGCGCCGCTGAGGATGCTGCCCTGCAGGTCGGCGTGCTGGAGGTTGGCCCCCACAAGCTGCGCCCCGGTCAGCTCCGCCGCGCTGAGGTGGGCGTGGCTCAGATCGGCCCGCGACAGGTTGGCCCAGCGCAGGTCCGCGCCGCTCAGCCCGGCCCCGGCCAGGTTGGCGCCCGACAAGTCGGCCCGGTTGAGGTTGGCGTTGTTCAGATGCACGTGAGCGAGCTGCGCCCCGGCGAGGTTCACGTGGTCCAGGTTGGCCGCATCAAGGTTCGCGCCGGTCAGCGCGGCGTGGTCGAGGCGCGCGCCCCCCAGATCCGCACCGTGCAGCTCCGCCAGCTCGAGGTGCAGTCCGCTCAGATTGTGACCCGCCAGAGTGTCGGCGTCGAGTTGAAGCAGGACCGTCCCGCGCTGGTCCTTGACCACCACCATGGAACACCTCCCCTGGACCCGCGCGGCGCGCGAGCCCGGCGTTCAGACTCGGATCCACCGGCCGGCGGTGTGCGACCCTCCGCCGAACTGACAAGCGACGGCCGCCAGTGCCCGCGGGCCTGGCGGCGCGCTCGCCCTTTCTTTACCCAACGACTCACGAGGCCCACCGGTTCGATCCGGCATGTTGCAACTTCATGGCAACAACCCTGTCGGCGGCGAGCAGGGCAGGAGACCCGCCGGGCACGGCCAATCCGCCGGCCGGACCACCGCGAAGGAGTGGAGCATGAAGCTGGGATTCATCGCCGAGAACCACCTCGAAGGCATCGAGGCCGACTGCCGGTTCTGCAACGAGCACGGCTACGAGGGCCTCGAGTTCAACTACTGGGGGACCTTCAAGGACCTCACCGCCGAGACCGTCGCGGACATGCGGCGGACCCTCGACAAGCACGGCGTGGCGTGCTCCACCCTCGGCATGTGGGGCTGGAACCACATCTCGGCCGACCCGGCGGAGCGCGAGGCGGCCCACGCCCAGCTCGAGCGCGGCATCGCGTTCGCCCAGACGCTCGGCGCGCCGACCCTGATCACTGGTGGCGGCAACCTGGCCGGCGCCACGGTGGAGCAGAACGGCGCCGAGTTCGGGCGGGTGATGCGGCCTTACGTGGACCGCTGCACCGCCGCCGGGCTCAAGGTGGCGATCTACGGCTTCCACGGCGGCAGCTTCCTCGACAGCATCACCGGCTACGAGGCGATCTGGGAGCACCTGCCCGAGGTGGGGATCAAGTACGACCCGGCCAACATCGACCACGGCGGCGCCGACTACGTGGCGGTGGCGCAGAAGCACGGCGCGCGCATCTTCCACGTCCACATCAAGGAGCACCTGAACCACGCCGGGCAGCTCATCGCGCAGCCGGCGGCGGGGATGGGCAGCATCGAGTGGGGGAAGATCTTCGCCTTCCTCCACGAGCACGACTACCAGGGCTATCTGACCATGGAGCCCCACGGCAACCTGTGGAGCCGCGAGCCGCTGCGGACCAAGATGCTGGTCCTCTCCAAGCGCCACATCGAGCAGTTCCTGGTCTGAACCGGCTCAGTCGGTCGCCTGGCGGTATCTGTACACCAGCGTGCTCTGCACCGGCCCGTCGACGAGCTTGAACTCCAGACGGATCTCGAAGCTCCCGTCTTGCGGCAGGCCCATGTCGGTGCTGACCTCCATGGCACGGCCGTTCGGGTCGGTGTAGTGCACCTTGTCGAGCACCAGCGTGCGTCCGTCGTCACTGAGATGGCCGTGGCGCAGCATGCCGCCGAGGTGCAGCGTGCTCACCATGTAGTGGACGTAGGTCTTGGTCTGGGCGTCCCAGCTCATCAGGATCTCGGCGCCGCAATCGACGCCGGCCTGGAATCCGGTGCTGGTAAGCCGCAGCGCCGCGCCCTTGACCACCGGCTCGACCACGTCACGGCCGTGGCCGAAGTCGCTGGTCTTGCCCGCTTCGGTCCAGTCGGCGGTCCAGACCCAGCGCCCGCGGTACCCGTTCAGCGCGGCCAGCGGGTCAGGCGTGTCGCCGGGCGCCAGCACGACCATTGCGGCCCAAGCGGCTACGGCGGGGAAGAGGTTGCCCATCGTCGCGTTCTCCCTCCCGCCAGTATGGCTACAGGCCGAGCCGCGCGTACTGCTCCTCGGGCGCCTGGAACTCCTCCATCCGCCGCTTGAGCTTCGCCCGCCATTCGCGGATCCGTGCCTCGTCCGTCACCGGCCGGAGTTGGCCCGGGTCATCGCGGAGGTCGAAGAGCTGGCTCGGGTGGTGTCCGCCGCTGGCCGACTGCGTCAGCGGACGCTGGTCCTCGACCGACAGCTCGCGCCGCATCCACACCAGCTCGGGACGGTCCAGCGACGGCTGGACCACGCACTGCGCATCCGGCTCGGGCACCTGCCACCAGGGCGCCGTGCTCCAGCGTTGCGAGTACATCGCCAGCGGCGTGTTGCCCTCATTGACCGACTGGCAAAGGTAGGTCTCCCGCCCGTCGGTGACGTTCACGCCCATGCCGAACCAGCCGTAGAGCGCCAGGTCGCGCACCGCACCGGTCCCGCCGCGGGCGAGCGGCAGCAGGCTCCGGCTGTGGCTCCACTCCGCCGGCTCCACGCCGAACCAATCGAGAATCGTGGCGTAGATGTCGTGGTTCTGCGACACCTGAGACACCTGTCGCGCGGGCTCGCCGGGGAGGTAGACCCACATCGGGATGTGGGCGATGGCGTTGTACCAGGGGCAGCCGGGCTTGCCGCTCCAGCCGTGGTCGCCGAAGAAGTAGCCGTGGTCGGTCATCACGATCACCGCGGTGTCGTCCCACATGCCCAGCCGGTCCATCGTGTCGAACAGGTGCCCCAGCCAGCGGTCGGTGCAGGTGACCTGGCTGGCGTAGGCGGCGCGGTAACGATCGAGCACCTCGTCGGTCAGGCCGAACCGCTCCACCCGGCCGTACGGGGGCCAGGCCACGTCGGGCGTGTCGTCGTGGTAGAGCCGGCGGTAGCTCGGCGGCGAGTGGAACGGCTCGTGCGGGTCGAACTCGTCGATCAGGAGGAAGAAGTCGTCGTTCTTCCGGTTCGCCGCCAGCCAGTCGGCGGCGGCGATGAAGGTGCGCGGTGCGCGGTACCTCTCCTCGCTGGTCATCGTCTCCATGTTGCGCCGGTACCGGGCGGCCATATGCCCCAGCACGGTCGGCTCGGGGTAGATGTCGGCCGGTGGCGCGGTGATCCACGGGTCGTTCTCGTGACCGCGGATCAGCTCCCAGCCGTCGAAGTCGATGTGGTAGTTCTCGCCGCCGCGCTCGAAGAGGTGGTAGTGGTCGGTGATGAGCTGGGTGGTGACGCCGGCCTGCTTCAGCACGCGCGGGAGCGGCCGGTCCCAGGGCTCGAGGCTGCCCCACGGCCGCCAGAGGAACTCGCACTGCCCGGTCCACAAGTTGCGCCGCGCCGGCATGCACGGGCTGCAGGTGACGTAGTGGCTCTGGAACTGGGCCGAACGCTCGTCCAGCGCGTCCAGGTTGGGGGTCTGCACGTCGGGGACGATGGTCGGGCCATAGCTGGGGCAGATGTCGCGGCGGAGGGTGTCCAGTAGGACGCAGACAAGTCGCATCGCTCACCTCACGGGGTCGAGGGAGCTTAGGTGCCTGGCCCGCGCAATCCTCCTCGGCCGGTCAGCGCCGCGCCACGGTCCACAGCAGTGCCGCACAGAGGCCCGCGATGGCCACGAGCCAGCCGACGCGGCAGTCCTCGGGGAGCATCCAGCTCAGGGTGAACCAGCGACTCAGCGCGCGGGGGATGGACCAGGTCCAGCCGTGTTGTCGAAGCGGCTTGGTGGTGCTCACGTTTGCTTCGAGGCTGCGGCGGGACGATGGTTGCGCACGCTCCGCAACGCCGGCGCAACGAGGGCCGGTGTGTTGACGGCGCGCCGGCCGCACGGCAGACTAGCGGGTTGGAGACGCATTGCCATGGACGAGCTGCTGGCGGCACTGAAGGCCGCCTTGGAAGAAGCCGGCGCGGAGGTGCCCGCCGAGCCCGGCACCCTGACCAGCGGTCAGCTCGACCAGTTGATCCCCGACAAGCGCCTGCGCGGGCGCGCCAAGTCGGCGCTGATCCGCTATCAGCGCGAGGCCGGCGTCGACCCCGAGGCCGCCCACGCCGCCCCAGCCCCGGCGCCCGAGGCCGAGCCTGAGCCTGAGCCGGTCGCCGTGGCCGCACCCACCGTCGAGCCTGAACTCGAGCCCGAGGCCGCCTTCGAGGCGCCGCCCATGTCCGCCGAGCTGGCCGAGCTGCATGCTGCCGTGGCGGCGGCGTTCGAGGCCGCCGGCGTGGCCGTCCCGGCCGATCTGATCGGCTTCGACCCGGCCGGCCTCGAAGCCCAGGTGGGCGAGCGCAAGCTGCGCGGGAACATCAAGTCCGCCCTCGTGAAGTTCAAGCGCGCCGCCGAGGCCGAGGGCTGGACCACCGCGCCGGCCCGGCCCGCCCGCACCGCCGCACCGGAGGCCGCCGCACCCGCGCCCGCCCCTGAGCCAGTCGCGGCTGCAACCGAGCCGGAGCCGGAGGCAGCTCCCGAGCCCGAGGCTAAACCCGAGCCGGAGCCCGCCGTCGAGCCGCCGCCGCTGTCGGACGAGCTGCGCCCGCTCCACGAGGCCCTCGCCGCTGCGTTCGGCGCCGCCGACGTGCCGCTCCCTGACGACCTGATGGGCTTCGACCCCGGTGGGCTGGAAGAGGTAGTCACCGACCGCAAGCGGCGGGGGAACATCAAGTCGGCCCTGGTCAAGTTCAGGCGCGCCGCCGAGGCCGAGGGCTGGACCGCCCGCGCCGCACGGCCCGCCGCGGCTCCGCGCAAGGCCGCCGCCGCACCCGCCCCAACCGCGGCTGCCGCGACCCCGGCCGCCGCTGCGCCCGCGCCGCAGGCCATCG
>JACPDV010000053.1 GCA_016183835.1 Armatimonadota bacterium | reverse complement strand
GATCAGGAGATGGTACGGCAGATGATGCGCTCGTTCACCAACAAGCTGCTCCACCCGCCGCTGGCCAACCTGCGGAAGATGTCCGACAGCGCCGACCCGCACACGCAGCTCGGCTTCGTGCGGCGGCTGTTCGGCATGGACGAGCGGGGGGACCGCCGATGACTCCGGCCTGCTACGCGGCCGCGGCCCTAGCCATCACCTGCTACCTGCCGGCGGCGGTGCTCTACCCGCTGCGGCTGATCCGGCCCGACCACGACCACACCCGGCCGGCGCGCGTGATGCTCCTGATCGGCACGGCGGTGCAGGCCATGGGGCTCCTGGCGCACGCGGCGAACGAGGGCGGCGAAGGCGTCTTCGGGCGGCACGCGAACCTGGCGTTCCTGCTCGTGATCGTGATGGTCGCCGCGCTGGTATGGCTGGAGCGCCGTACCTCCCGGCCGGCGGTGGCCGCGTTCCTGGCGCCGGTCCTCTTCCTGCTGGTGATCTTCACCATCTTCCGCCCCACAGCCCGCGTCGACGTGGTTAGCAATCCCTGGCTGCTCAGCCACGTGGTCCTGGCGACGCTGGCGGAGGCCTGTTTCGGGCTGGCGTTCTGCCTGGCGATGGCCTACCTGGTGGAGGACTTCTTCCTCAAGCGCAAGCGGCTCGAGCGCCTGCCGCTCCTCCCGCCGCTGCCCGTGGCCGACAATCTGGCGCACCTGGCGGTGGCGGTGGGGTTCCTGCTGTTCACGCTGTCGCTCGGCGTGGGCGGCGCGGTGTACCTCTCGGCGCACCTGCCGCTGGACGACAAGGTGATCCTGGCGCTGGCCAACTGGGGGGTCTACGGGGTCTACCTGCTGGTCCGCCACACCACCGGCTGGCGCGGGCGGCGGATGCAGTGGATGATCATCGCCGGGTTCCTGATTGTGCTGGTCAACTTCCTCCTCATGCGCCATGAGCCGGCGATGCTGGGGATGCCGGTGGGAGTGGCGTAGAGCTTTGCAGTGCGGCCGGCGTCCCGCGTATACTCCCCCCAGGAGCTACCCGCATGGGCAAGCTGGCACTCTTCGGCGGACCCCGCACCATCGGTGATGAGCAGCACCTCCGCTCGTCCTGGCCCGACATGGGCCTCGAGCGCGCGCTCTGCGAGTACACCGGCGCCAAGTACTGCAAGTGCGTCGCCTCCGGCACCGCCGCGCTCGTCTCCGGCCTCTTCGCCGCCGGCTGCGGGCTTGGCGATGAGGTGCTCACCGTCGCCTTCACCTGGACCGCTACCGTCGGCGCCGTGCTGCGCGTCAATGCCGTGCCCATCTTCGCCGACATCGACCCGCGCACGTTCACCATGGACGTGGAAGACGCCCGGCGGAAGATCACGCCGCGCACCAAGGCCATCCTCCCGGTCGACTTCTACGGCCATCCCGCACCCATCCCCGAGCTGGTGGCGCTCGCCGACGAGCACGGCATCCCGGTCGTCGAGGACGCCTGCCAGGCCGCCACCGGCGAGATCGACGGCGTGAAGCTGGGGAACCTCGCCCACTTCACCGCCTTCAGTTGGTCGGGCAAGCCGATCTACTCGCCCAGCGGCGGCGGCGCGTACCTGACCAACGACCGGCGGCTGTTCGAGCGCGGGCTGCTCGCCGGGCAGCACCCGACCGTGATCCAGGGCCTGGCCCACGACCCCGACGTGGTCAAGTATGCCTCGATGGGCGGCACCGGCGACAACCTCCGCGCCGTGGGCACCGACGCCATGCAGCAGCTCCTCGACGCGGACGTTCGCACCAACGCCCGCATCCGCAACTGCGACTGGCTCACCTCTACGACGCGGGCGTGTGGGGCGTGTCGCGCGACCGCTTCCTCCAGGCGCTGAACGCCGAGGGCGTGTTCGCCGTGGCCTACGTCAACGATGCGAACTACCGCTTCTCGCCCGAGAGCAAGCCGCTGGAGGCGGGCGGGCCGATCCACCTGCGCACCATCTTCCAGGAGCGCAACCTCTACGGCAAGGGCTGCCCGTTCCAATGCCCGCACGTCGAGCACCCGCCGGTCTACCGCCGGGGCGACCTGCCGGTCAGCGAGGCCATCGCGGAGCGTGCTCGACCACATCGACGAGCTGAAGGACTGACCGCCATGGACGAGGTGCGTTTCGACCGCATGGTGCCGTCGGCGATCCGCGCGCGGCGCGACGCCTGCAACCTAGCCTACCTGCCCGTCGGTTCGCTGGAGTGGCACGGCCCGCACATGCCGTTCGGCACCGATTACATGACCGTGACGCACCTGGCCGAAGCGGCGGCGCGGCGGTTCGGCGGGATCGTCTTCCCGCCCATCTTCTACGGCGACGTGCGCTACCACCTGCAGGAGTGCCGGCTGGAGTGGCGGCAGACCTACGTCCGTGAGATGGACGTGCCGGAGGCGTATGCCGAAGCCTTTCCGCTGCAGAACGAGGACGGCTCGTACGGCTACGGGTGCCCCACCCAGCCCGACGACGGTCCGCTCCCCGACGAGGCGCTGCCGTTCTCGCTGGCCGAGCAGAGCCGCTTCTTCGAGCAGTTCATCGCCCGCACGCTCTTGACCATCCACCTCTACGGCTTCCGCCGCATCCTGCTCCTCCCCGGCCACGGCCCGAACCCGGGCTACTGCCGCGCGGCAGAGGAGGTCTATCGCGCCAACGTCGCCCGCCGCACGGCCTTCGGCCCGCCGGCGAAGACGCTGACCTGGTTCTACATTGAGGCGGCCAAGGAGGCCGAGCCGCTGCTCAAGAACCACTGGATCCACGCGGACAAGTGGGAGGGCTCGATCACGATGGTGGCCGCGCCGGGCACGGTGCATCCCGAGCTGCTGCCCGAGGACCGCGGCACGCTGGCGCCGGCCTACCTGGGCCACCCCTACCTGACGGAGACGGACGGCTACAACCCGGAGTACAGGTCGGTGTGGTACAGCTTCGACGCGCTCGACCCGCGGAACGGCACGAGCGAGGAGTACGGCCGGGTGCAGGTGGAGGCGATCCTGAAGGAGCTCGCGGAGGTGGTGGCGGGGCTGATGGCGCGGGGCTGAGCCCGTGCCCCTTCGGGCACCCCCTCCTTGCCAAGGAGGGGGCAGGGGGAGGTCCAGTCCAGCCGGCGACCGCGCCGCCTCAGCAGTTCCCGGCAGGCGGCTGCAGCGCCCGGCACGCGATGCCGGAGACGGGGTTCGGGCGGCTCAAGTCGGCGCGGCCGTCAAGCGCTCGGGACCTCCCCCTGCCCCCTCCTTGGCAAGGAGGGGGTAGCCGGGGTTTGGCCCAGCACCACCGCCCCGCCCACGCCCTCGATCCCCACCTCCGCCCCCGGCTCGCGCGGCGGGCGGCCCAGATTCGCCTCCACCACCGTCCACGTCGTCCCGCCCACCTCGACGTGGTACTCGAACGCCGCGCCCTGGAACGTCACTTTTTGGACCACCCCAAGCACACCCGGCCCGTCGCCCAGCCGCAGCGCCTCGGGCCGCAGACAGAGCGTCCGCTGCTCGCCGGCCGGCGCCTCGCCCACCACCGCGATCACCTCGCCCGTGGGCAGCTTGGCCGAGCCCGGCGCTACCATCTCCACCGCCACCAGGTTTGCTCGCCCCAGGAAGCTCGCCACGAACTGGTTGATCGGCCGGCCGTAGAGCTCCAGTGGCGGACCCACCTGCTGCAGCCGGCCGCCGTGCATCACCGCCACCCGGTCCGACAGCGCGAAGGCCTCCTCCTGGTCGTGCGTCACGTAGACGGTGGTGATCCCCACCTCCCGCTGCAGCCGCCGCAGCTCGGTGCGCGTCTCGGCGCGGAGCTGCACGTCGAGGTTGCTCAACGGCTCGTCGAGGAGCAGCACGCGCGGCTCGATCACCATCGCCCGGGCCAGCGCTACCCGCTGCTGCTGCCCGCCGCTCAGCTCCGTCACGCGCCGCGCGCCGAGACCTCCGAGCGCCACCTTGTCCAGCGCGGCCTGCGCGCGCCGGCGCCGCTCGGCGCGCGGCACGCCGCGGCTGGCCAGCCCGTACGCCACGTTCGCCGCAGCGCTGAGGTGCGGGAACAGCGCATAACTCTGGAACACCATCCCCAGCTCGCGCCGGTGCGGGGGGAGGTGTGTCACATCGGCGCCGCCGATCGCGATGCGGCCCTGGTCCGGATCCTCCAGCCCGGCGATCATGCGCAGCGTGGTGGTCTTGCCGCAGCCGCTGGGTCCGAGGAGCGCGAAGAACTCGCCGGCGGCGATGTGCAGGTCCAGCCCGTCCACCGCGACGACGTCGCCGAAGCGCTTGGTCAGGCCGGTGAGGATGACTTCGGCCATGGCGCTACGCCGCCGCGATCCGCCGCTGCCGCGCGGCGTTCATCGCCACCGCCATCACCACCACCACGCCCACCACCACGCCCTGCCAGAGCGTGGAGTTGGAGTGGATCACCAGCCCGATGCCGTTGAGCAGCACCTGGAGGAGCGTCACGCCGAGGATGGTGCCGGCGACCGTGCCCTGCCCGCCACTGAGCGAGCAGCCGCCCACCACCGACGCGGCGATGGCCTGCAGCTCGAACGCCTGCCCCGTGCGCGGGTCGCCCTGGCCCAGGTAGGCGGTGTAGAGCACGCCCCCCAGCCCGGCCAGCGCGCCGCTCAGCCCGTAGGCGACGAGCTTCAGCCGGTTGACCTTCAGCCCGCTCAGCCGGGCGGCCTCCTCGTTCCCGCCCAGGGCCACGATCTGCCGGCCGGTGACCGTGGCCCGCATCAGCACCGCCACGCACACCGCCGCGGCGATGAAGAACCAGAGCGGCGTCAGCCCCTTGGCCAGCGCCGTGAAGTTGGGGTAGGGCACCGACACGGTGGCCGAGTTGGTGACCAGCTCCGCGCCGCTCCGCAGGCCGGCCAGAGTGCTCAGCGTGGCGATGAAGGGCGGCAGGCGGAGCCTGGTGATGAGCAGCGTGTGGAACCCGCCGACCAGCGCCCCGAGCGCCACCGTGGCGAGCAGCGTGGTCAGCACCATCCACGCCGGCACGGGCACGGTCTGGTCGAGGTCGCCGGCCAGGTGCGAGAGGAGCAGCGCGCAGCCCATGCCGCTGAAGCAGATCAGCGAGCCGACGGAGAGGTCGATGCCGCCGGCGATGATCACCACCGCCTCGCCGAGGCTGAACACGCCGAGCAGCGCGATCTGGCGGAGCACGGATTCGAGGTTGCCGGCGCCGAAGAAGACCTGGGTCTTGCCCAGCGACACGAGCAGGAGCAGGACCGCGCCGATGGCGATCACCAGCCCGAACTCACGTGCCCTGACCAGGCCCGACAGGACGCCGGCCGCCCCGCCGCGGCGCCGGGCGGCGGCGTCGCTCACGAGCCCTTCAGGCCTTTCTCATCCAGGTACTTCCTGAACTCCGGGTAGCTCTGCTGGGTGACCACCACCACGCCGGTGTCGATCACGTCCTTGCCCTTGAGCATCTCGTCGAGCGTCGCCTGGTCCTTCGCCGCCAGGGCCTTGAGCAGCTTGACGCCCTGCCGCCCGAACTCGTACGGCCGCTGCACCACCGTACACTTGACCTGCCCCGATTCGAGCTTGGGCAGCAGGCCGGGCTCGGCGTCGAAGCAGATCACCTGGACCTTGTCGGCCTTGCCCTGCGCCTGCACCACGTCGGCGATGGCCGGCCCGTTGTAGCTCCACAGGCCGACCATCAGCGTGGCGTCGGGGTGCGCCTGGAGCGCGGTCTCCACGTTGCTCTTGGCCTTCGCCGGCTCCACGCCGTCCTGGTAGGTCTCGAGCACGCTGAACTTACTGCCGGCGCCCTGCTCGAACCCTTGCTGCCGCTCCTTGGCGTTCTGCGCCGACTTGTCGCCGACGAACACGCACACCTTCGCGCCGCCCGGCAGCAGCTCGGCGGCGTGCTTGCCCAGCCCCACCCCGGCCTCGGTGTTGTTGGTGCCGATGAACGCCTGCCGGTACTCCGGCTTGCAGTCGCTGTCCACGGTGATCACCGCCACGCCGGCGTCCTTGAGCTGCTTGAGCCGGTCGAGCACGCCCTGAGCGTCGGGCCGGAGCGCCGAGATGGCCACGCCGAGCAGCTCGTCCTTCTGCGACAATGCCTGTTCGAGCAGCTTCTGCTGGCCTGCCACCGTGCCCTCGTTGTTGAGCTCGAGCCGTGCCGGCACGCCGAATTCCGCGGCGCCCGCCTCGATCCCGGCCTTCACCGCCAGCCAGAAGGGTGAGTTGGCGTTGGAGATGAACAGGATCGACTTGCCTGCCGGCGCCGGTGTCGCCGGCGCCTTGGTGGACGGCGTGGGCGCCGTGGTGGAGGTGGTCGTGTCGGTCACCGGCTCCCTCGGCGTGCAGCCGACCAGGATGGCAGTCAGGGCGACACAGGCGGGCACCCAGAGGGTCATGGCGCGCTCCTTGCGGTCACGAGCGTATCACGTGGGCGGGGCGTGAGGCAAGCGCTGGCGCAGCGGCGTCGCGCGCCCCCCCCCCCGCACAGCGGGGGGAGGTCGGGAGGGGGGCCGGTCACTCGCTACGTCGCACCGACCGGCCCCCCCCCCGACCCTCCCCCGCTGCGCAGGGGAGGGAGGAGACGCAGCACGTCGGAGCCGACGCTGGGCCACAGCACCAGGCGCCAGCGGCTGCGCAGCCGGGCTTCGAGCACCTCGCGCGGCACCCCGTGCGTGCCCGCCACCATCTCCCAGCGGCCGAGCGTGTCGGGTGGCAGCGGCGCCGTGAGGCCCTCGATCACCACCGGCGCGCCGCGCGCCGCGGCGGCGTCGATCCGCCCGGTCAGCCAGCCCAGGTACGCCTCGCCCTCCAGCGTCTCGGTGGCCGTGTAGGTGAGGTCGAGCACCTCCACGTCGGGCCGCAGCTCTGAGAGCAACCGCAGCGGCGAGTTGCCCGGCACCAGCACGAGCGAGCGGGCGGGCAGCACCGCCGCCGCGCGCCGCGCCTCCTGCCACGCCGGGCCCCACGCGGGCTGCAGCGGGGTGGGCGTGGGACTGGGCAGGTTGGAGGCCAGCAGCCCGATCACCAACGCTCCGCCTGCCACGCGCCGCACGGCGCGGCTGCCCCAGCCGGAGACGGCCACCGCGCCGAGCGCCAGGAGCCAGGGATACACGGCCAGCCAGTACTGCGGGTCGCTGCCGAGCCAGACGAGGTTGAACAACGCCGTGAAGCTCACCGCCCAGCCGGCCAGCCGCGCCTCGGCCGAGCCGCGCCGGCGGAGCCAGCCGACGACTGGCAGCAGCATCAGCGCACCCGCCGCCGCCAGGTTGCGCGCCAGGCCGAGCCAGTCCCAGCCGGTGACCAGCACGGCCTGCCCGCGGAGGACGGCCTTGACGGCGGTCTCGCCGGGGCTGCTGGGGAAGGGCAGCCGCCCGAGGCCGATCACCGCCCGGAGCGCGCTGGTGAGCAGCCCGCCTCCGGCGCGGAGGCCCTTGGCGTCCTCGTGCCAGGTGAGCCAGTGGAGCAGGTCGGCGGGCGAAGTGTGCCCGGTCAGCGCGGCGGCGAGGAGGTAGGGGAGACAAAGCCCCAAGACTACGGTGGCGGCTGCCGCCCGCAGCGGCCGGCGTCCCAGCAGGGCTGCGCCGGCGAGCAGGGCGGGGATCAGCACCACCAGGTTCAGCGAGAGCAAGACCGCGGCGGCGGTGAGGAGCGCCGCCAAGAGCGCAGTGCCGACCCTCTCTCCACGAGGTTCCGGGCACCCCCTCCTTGCCAAGGAGGGGGCAGGGGGAGGTCCCGTGGGCAGGTCGTCGGCGGAGCCGGAAGGTGGCCCAGGCAGGTTCTCACCGTCGGCCGGCAGCTCCTCCTCAGGCAGACTGGACCTCCCCCTGCCCCCTCCTTGGCAAGGAGGGGGTGGCGAGGTGAGCACGGCCAGCCAGGCGCCAAGCACGAGCGGCATCGGCGCCATCGCCGTGTCGCCCGTGCGGCTGTGGAGCAGCGGCGTGGCCGAGCAGACCCACACCGCCGTGCCGATCACCCGCCCGCCGGGACCCAGCCCCACTCGGCCCAGCAGCAGCCACACCTGCGCCGCCGCCACCGCACCGCAGAGGGTGTTCAGCGTCTGGATCGGCACGAACGGCGGCCCGCCGTAGCCCAGCCCGCGGAACAGCCCCACGGCCAGCTTGTACACCGGCGTCTGGAGGAGGTGGTAGCCGCGCACGCCCCAGCCCGCGCCCGCGGCGAGGCCCGCCTCCTTCAGGCCGTCGTCGTAAGCCGCGGCGTACGAGGCGGCCAGGAGGTAGAAAGCCAGCGCGGCGCAGCCCGCGACGACCGCGCCGAGCCGGTCGCGGCGGCTCACGGCGCCTGGAGCTGCCGCCGGGCGTCCTCGGCCGGCGGGCCGCTCAACCCGTGCTCCAGCGCGTCCTGCCACGCCAGCTTGGCGTCCGCCTGCCGCCCCAGCCCTGCCAGCGCCTCGCCGCGCCGGAAGCGGGCCAGCGGGTCGCAGAAACGCTTCAGCTCGCCGTCGGGCAGCGCGGCAGCGGCGGCCAACATGGCGTCGGCGTGCTCCAGCGAGGCGGCGTAGTCTTTCAGCACGCCGGTCGTCTCGCTCAGCCGCAGCAGGCTGAGGCACAGGTACTTGTCGGCGTCGTCGCTCGGCGGGGCCTGGCGCAGCGCCTCCACCGCCTGGGCGAAGAGCCCCTTCGCCGCCGCGTAGTCCTCGTTGCGCAGCGACAGGATGCCCTGCTTGTAGGCCGCCTCGGCCGTCTGCACCGGGTCCGCCTGCGGCGCCGCCAGGCGGCTCACGTCCCACAGCGCCAGCTCACCCGCCGCGGTCACCGCCGCCACCCGCGTGCCCATCGGGTCCACCGCCACCAGGCTGCCCGCGAACGCCGGCTCGAGCACGGTCACCTGCTCCGCCACCACCACCCGCGCGCCCTGTCCGTCCACCGCCGCGAGGAGCCCGTTCCCGCCGTACGCCGCATCCACCGCCGCGGGCAGGTCAGCCACCGTGGGGTCGTCGGTGCCGGACCAGAGCCCCGCCTTCGCCGGTCCGGCGCCCACCACCAGCGGCATCAGAGGGTGCACCGCCAGCGCCGACGGCGACCAAGGCCAACGGCACTGTGCCATGAGCTGCCTTGCGCCCAGGTCGAACACCCGCACCTCGGCCTCGCCCTGCCGCACCGCCAGCCGCGTGCCCGCGGTGTCCACCGCCAGCGCGTCGCCCTCGCTCTCGGGCAGGTAGGCCAGGTCGCCCTTGACCGGGGAGGTAATGTACACCATCCCCTTGGCCGGGAGCACCGCCAGCCGCTGCCGCGGCCCGGCGTAGACCGCGTCGCGGATTCCGGCCTCCGTGTTGAACGTCGCGAGCGGCGCCAGGTCCGGCAGCGCCAGGAGCCGCGCGCCGCTGGTGGAGACGACCATCACGCTCCAGCCGTCGGGCGAGACGGCCACGCGGCGGATCGGCCCGGGCTCGGCGGGGAGCCGGTAGCGGACCCCTTGCTCCAGGTCGCAGAGCCAGGCCGTCAGTCCGTCGTGCACCGCCGCGAAGCCGCCGCCCAGCGACAGGCCCCTCGGCTTGAGCCCCAGCCTGAAGCTGCCGCGGAACGCGGCTGCGGCGTCGGCCGGGCTGGCGGGCAGCGCCGGCTCGAGCTTCCCGTCGGGTTGCGGCGGGTGCGCCACGCTGAGCAGGTAAGCGCCGTCGGCCGGCGGATCGGCCGCCACCGCCAGCGCGTAGCGGCCGGCGGCCAGCGTGCCGTGGAACGGCTTGCGCATCCCCACCGCGGTGATGGGTCTGGGTTCGCTGCCCTCGACGAAGCGGTAGACCACGCAGCCCAGCGGGTTCTCGCTGCGCATCTCGACCCACACCGGCTCTTCCTTGGCGAGGGTCAGGTCGTACAGCTCGAGCTGCACGCTGCGCTGCGTGCCGTCCGGGAGCTTCTGCCGGGTGATGGTGCAGCGCGGCCGGTAGACCGCCTGCCCGAGCTGGATCGGCGCCGGCTCCACCGCCAGCGCGGCGGCGGCCAGGAGCAGGATCGCGGGGGTCGCACAGGTCTTCACTTCGTCCCCTTCAGGGCCGCGGCCATCTCGCCGCGCACCCGGACCCAGTTCGACGGATCGGGCTCCCACTGGTTCCGCCCGGTGGACAGCCGCTGCGCGAAGCCGTCGGCCAGGTCGCGCTTGCCGGCCTTGGCCAGCAGCCACAGGTACTCGTAGTCCTGCGCCGCGCGGCGGAGGGCCTTGAGGCGGATGCAGCCCACCGGCCCGTCGCAGCCCGCCGGCTTGCCGGGGTAGAAGAACACGCCGTCGCCGTTCAGCCGCAGCGCCCAATCGGCGCGATAGGGCGTGCCGTCGGCGTTCTTGCGCAGCGTCTCGTCGAAGGTCAGCGGGTCGTGATAGAGGTCGGTCGCCTGCTGCACCTTGAAGTGCTTCTGCCGCCAGTACATGCTGTCCCACATGTACCATCCGCCGAGCCGCCAGCGCCAGGCGGCGGCGCCCCAAACGGTGACCGCCAGCGGCGGCAGATCGATGTACGGCCCGCCGCCGAGGCCGCCGTTGTAGACCCAGATAGCGGCCCCGCGCGCGCGCGCCAGGGCCATGTCGGCGTCGCTCGACTTGTCGGAGCAGAAGATGTCGACGGCGCCGAGCAGGCTGCCCCACTCGGGCTTCTCGGGCTGCACCTGCTCGGTCACCATGACGGGCAGCCGGCGGCCCACCGCCTCGTGCGCCCAGCCGGCGAAGCGGCGGATGTCGGCGTAGTCCTGGCCGCTCCCGGGCTCGTCCCAGAGCCCCAGGAAGACCCGCTCGAGGAGGTGCTTCCCGCCGCAGAACTCCACGGCGCTCCGGGCGGCGGCCTGGAAGTCGTCCTTGCTCGCGTCGTGTGAGATGCCCACCGGCCAGAGGTTCGCGCCCACCCCCCGGCACGGCCCGCTGTCGAACGCGCTGCCGTCGAGGTAGGGGCCGTAGCGCACCCACCAGGCGCCCCAGTCGAACCCGCCGCCCGACAGCTCGGGCTCGGTGGCCAGGGAGACGCGGTGGTCGTGGGCCAGCCGCTGGAACTGCCGCTCCAGGGCCGGCAGGAGCGTGGCGTCCGCGCCGTAGAACTCGCCGATCTGCTCCGGGCCGTAGTAGAAGAAGTTGCGGAAGTGGGTCTCGCGCGGGAGCGCGAAGCCGTAGACCTGCAGCTCGAGCGGGAGCGCCTGGTCGAGCCCGCCGCCGGAGAGAGTCAGGCGCCCCGTGTAGACGCCCGGCGCGGCGTC
>JACPDV010000052.1 GCA_016183835.1 Armatimonadota bacterium | reverse complement strand
CCGCGCGGCGTCGAGGTACTGCCAGCTCGCCGGCCCGTCGTAGAGCCCGGCCAGGAGCAGGAACGGCCGCGGCGCCAGCAGCCCCAGCAACTCGTGGTGCGCCCGCGGGAAGGCCGGATCCTGCACGCGCGGGCCGTGGTACCAGTCGTTCTCCCAGTTGGTCATCCGCCAGCCGATGCCGAAGTCGCTGGCGATCACCGCGCCGATGCGCTGGTCGAACGCGCCGGTATAGAACGCCATCTTGCCGCCCAGCGAATGCCCCATGCAGAGGATCCGCGACGGGTCCACGTTCGGCTGGCGGAGCAACAGGTCGGTGGCGAGGCGGGTGTCCCAGGTGAGCTTGCCGATGCCGCTCCACGCGGGATGGGCGGCGAGGAGCGCATCGGCCGCCGCCTGCCACCACGCGAACCCGGCACTGCTCTCCGGCTCCGGCACCGTGTTGTAGGGGAACGCTTCGCAGCAGGCGACCACGAAGCCCCGTAGCACCAGATGCAGCCCGAACTGGGTGGCCTGGTTCTCGGTGAGCCGTTCGCCGGTGGCCAGGTCGTAGCCGGCCATGGGATCCGGGTGGTAGAACGGCACCACCGCGCCGGGGAGCGGCTCGGGTCCGTGGGCCGTGGGGCGCATGACGAGGACGAGTTGGCGGGTGGCCGGCCCGGTGGGCTGGCGGTAGAGGGTGCCGGTGAACTCGGGGAAGGCCACCGTGCCGACCTCCTCGACGGTCTGGTCGAACTCGCCGAAGGACGGGTGCCCGAGCACGGCCTCCCACGCCGTCAGGAGCTCGGCACGCTGGGCCGCCCAGGCATCGAGGGTCGGCGAGCTGAGCGGCGCCAGGTGCTGCGGCTCGGCGAGGTCGGTGTAGGACGGCCGGCTGAGCCGGGCGGCGAGGGTGGTCATGGCGTCGGGCTCCCGCCGGGGGGCGTGGCCAGCAGCGACCAGCGATGCAGCGTGACCGGCATGTCGAACCAAGGGTCCTGGCCGGGCGCATGCTCGATGATCACCCGGCCGGCGCCTGGCTCGGCCTGGATCCAGGTGCCGTCGCCAAGATACCCCAGCGTGTGGACCCCGCTGGCGGTGACGGCCAGGTCGCCGGGCAGGAGGAGGCGTTCGTCGGCGGTGTTCAGACTTGCGGCGGCGCCCAGGCCGCGGCACACGCCGTTGTGGTTCTCGCCCAGCGCCCGCGCTGAGCAGTCGTGCCAGGCCAGGCGGCAGGAGGCGCGAATCAGCCGGGGGTTGAGAGTCCGCAGGCCGACCCGCCAGGTGGCGTCGATCAGGCCGCGGCGAACCAGACCGGAGCAGTCGATCCCCAGCCGGTTCTCGCCGCCCCAGATGTAACGCGTGCCATCGTACCCACGCCATGCGCCGACCACGGCTTGCCGCAACCCGTCCTCGCTGTACGGCCGGCCCGGCAGCGCCAGCAGACCCAGCGCCACCAGGCTCACGGCAGCCCACGCCAGCAGCGCCGGGCGCCGGCTCCGGGCGTGGTAGCCAACCAGCAGCCAGGTCGCGACGAGGAGCGTCAGACGCACCAACCCGACTGACCGGCCGTAGCACGGCCAAGCTTCGCAGGCTATGTAGGCGATGGCACACAGCAGCAACGGCGGCAGGTACCGGAGCCCCCGTCGAGCCGGCGGTGCGGCGGCGCTCATGGCTCCCTCACATGCCGTTCGACGAACGCCACCGCCGCAGCGGCGATGCCCTCATGCCCACCCTCGAAGATCGTCACCCGGCACTTGCCCGCGCTGCGCCGCAAGTAGATCCGCCGCCCGAGCGCCGGATCCGCCTCCTGGTCGCTCGGCCGCGGGTGCTCCAACGGCCGCTCCGCCGAGAGACGGGCGATCTCCTCCTCGCTGACGACCTCGCCGCCCACGGCACGGGCCACGGTGTTGAAGGCGTCGAGCGAATGCCGGATCGGCACCGAGCCGGTGTGCCCGTCGTGGATGCCGGCGTTGATGTCGAGCGGCAGCTCCTTCGCGCCGGCGAGGTGGGTGAGCGGCGAGCGGAGCCGGTACTGCTCGTCCACCGCGGCGCCGTCGCCGGGCGCGCCGCCACAGACCTGACGCAGATTGTCGCCGTAGCCGTCCGCGGCGTGCCGGTCGTGCCATTCGGCCAGATCGGCGATGCCCGCCCACGCGCTCGCCGCGGCGAAGACCTCGGGGTGCCGCCCCGCCATCAGCAGCGTCATGTGCCCGCCGCCGGAAATGCCGGTCAGGTAGACCCTCTGCCGGTCGACCCGGTAGTGAGCGATGACGTGGGTGATGGCGTCGAGGATGTCCTGCTGCGCCAGCTCGGAGCCGCAGGCCTCCGGCCGCCAGTTCGGGCCGCGAAAGCTGGGGGCGAGGAGCAGCCAACCGCGCTCAGCGGCCAGTGCCTCGAGCGGTGCATCGCGTTGTTCCAGGTCGCCGCCCCAGGTGTGGAGCGAAACGAGCAACGGCAGCGGCTCGCCCGCGCCACCGTCGCCTTCGGGGACGAACAGGTAGCTGGGCTGCAACGTGCCGTCGAGGCTGCTGGTGACTTCGAGGCGCACGGCCGGCGCGGCGCACAGGGCGCTCGCGGCGAGCAGGTCGACGAAGCGGGAGAAGGGCAGAATCATTGTCTCGGGGCTTGGACAAAGCGAATGGCGCTCCTCCGCGTGGCGATTCCGGTGTTATCCTAGAGAACCAGGCGGAGACGGCGATGCCTTTCTACGAGTACAAGTGCGGCGGCTGCGGCGAGGTGTTCACCCTCCTCCAGAAGCGTGACGCGAAGCGCGAAGGCTACGCGTGCCCCGACTGTGGCGCGAGCGAGACGCGGCGCGTGATGTCCACGTTCGCGTCGCACGGGGATGCGCGGGGCAAGTCGGAATGCTCGGAGGCGGCGAGCTGTCCGGCGGTGGGCAGCCATTGCTGCGGGCCGGGGTGCTGTCACTGACGGGCGCGGTTGGTCGGCGACCGCGCAGGTGCGCCGGCCGGCATGACGAAACAGCGAGTGGGGTAGGTTCGCCATGCGCATCCTCATTCTCGGTGGCAGCGGCTTCCTGAGCGGGACCGTGGCCCGCGCCGCGGTGGCCGCCGGGCACGATGTCACCGCTCTCACCCGCGGCCGGCGCGAGCTGCCCGACGGCGTGCGCGGGCTCACCGCCGATCGGCAGGATACCGACGCGCTCCGCGCCGTTCTCTCCGCCGAGCCCGAGTGGGACTTGGTGGTCGATTGCATCGGCTACCGGCCGGACGACGCCCGGCAGGATGTCGAGCTGTTCCGCGGGCGGGCCGGCCGGTTCGCCTTCGTCTCCACGGACTTCGTCCACGATCCCCGCCGCCGCCGGTTCCCCGAGCGCGAGGACGCCACCGCCTTCGCCACGGAAGGCTACGGCGGCGACAAGCGGCGCTGCGAAGAGGTCTTCCTGGCCACGGACCCGACCGAGCTGCCGTGGACGGTGTTCCGGCCGGGCCACATCTACGGGCCGGGCTCACGGCTCGGCTGCCTCCCGGCCCACGCGCGCGACCCGCAGCTCGTCGATCGGATCCGGCGGGGTGAGAAGCTGAAGCTGGTGGCCGGCGGGCACCTCTTGCAGCAGCCGACGTTCGCGGCGGACCTGGCGGCTCTGTTCCTTAGCGCGGCGGCGAATGCGGCGTGCGTGGGGGAGATCTTCAGCGTCGGCGGGCCGGAGGTGATCGAATCGCGGCGGTACTACGAGATCCTGGCGGCGGCGCTGGATGTGCCCCTCTCGGTGACGTCGCTGGATCTGGAGGAGTACGTCCGGCTCAACCCGGAGACGGCGCCGTTCCTCTGCCACCGGTTCTACGACCTGACGAAGCTGCGGCAGGCGGGGCGGAAGGCGCGTTCCACGGGGATGGTGGGGGGGCTGAGGGAGCACTTCAGGGCGGTGACGGACGGCGGATGAGCGGGCCGGCCTACACCGGCAGCTCCTCCACTCGCGTGGTCGGCTCCGGGATCGTCAGCCCGTCCTCCCGCATCCCCTCCAGGTGCATTCGGATCGCCTCGCGGATCCGTTCCCGAACTTGCTCCATGGTGCGCCCGGTGGCGACGCACCCGGGCAGATCGGGCACGTAGGCCGCGTAGTTCGTCTCGGCCTGCTCGAAGACCACCGCGATGAGCATGGGGGTTGCCTCTTCAGCGCGTCTCTCGTTCGCCAACCCTCACCCCAACCCTCTCCCGGCAGGAGAGGGCGCCGGAGTTCGGACTCCGGAGCTCCAGGCACCAGGCACGAGGCACGAGGCACCCGTTACAGGCCCCGTGTTATACTGAACCCACGACCCCCGGCCCGGCGCCGGGCGTGGATATACTCACCCATGGACCTGCGTGCCACCCTGGCCCAGGACGTCCTCCCGCGCGTCGAGAAGCCCTCGCGCTACCTCGGCCGCGAGCTGAACAGCGTCCACAAAGATCCGGACAGCGTCGACCTGCGCGTGTGTTTGGCCTTTCCCGATAGCTACGACCTCGGTCTCGGCAACCTGGGCCTCCAGATCCTCTACAACATCCTCAACCGCCAGCCGCACCTCTGGGCCGAACGCGTCTGCGCGCCGCACCCGGACCTGGAAGGGATCCTCCGCTCCCGCGGGCTGCCGCTCTTCAGCCTCGAGAGCCAGACGCCGCTCGCCGCCTTCGACCTGCTCGGCTTCACCCTCCAGTGGGAGCTGAACTACACCAACATCCTCAACATGCTCGACCTCGGCGGCGTCCCAGTGTTGGCCGAGGAACGCCGGGACGGGCATCCCATCGTCGCCGCCGGCGGACCGTGCGTGTTCAATCCCGAGCCGCTGGCGATGTTCATCGACGTGTTCGTGGTGGGCGATGGGGAGGAGGCCATCCTCGAGCTGGCCGAGTGCGTCCGCGCCGGCGGCGGGCGAGAGCGGATCCTCGAGCGGCTCGCAGCCACCCCCGGCTTCTACGTGCCCGCGCTCTATCCCGTGACCGAGACGGCCGCCGGCGTGTTGGTGGCGCCCGACGGCGCGCCGCGGATCACCAAGCGCCTGGTGCGCGACCTGGACGCCCAGCCGTTCCCCACCAACTACCTCGTTCCGTTCACGCAGCAGGCGCACGATCACGTCGCGCTCGAGGTGCTCCGCGGTTGCACGCAGGGCTGCCGGTTCTGCCAGGCCGGGATGGTCACCCGCCCGGTGCGCGAGCGGTCGCTGGACAACCTGGCGGTGCTGCAGCAGGAGACCATGCGGAAGACCGGCTACGAGGAGATCAGCCTCGTCAGCCTCTCCACCTGCGACTACAGCCGGGTCAAGAGCCTCGTGCGGCAGAGCGTGGACCTGGCGCGCGACGAGCACGTGGCGGTCAGCCTGCCGTCGTTGCGGCTGGACAGCTTCAGCGTGGACCTGGCGGCGCAGGTGAGCAGCATCCGCAAGACCGGCCTGACCTTCGCGCCGGAGGCCGCCACCGACCGGCTCCGCGCCGTGATCAACAAGTTCATCACCACCGAGAACCTGCTCGACATGGCCCGCGCCTGCTACGGCCACGGCTACGACCTGCTCAAGCTCTACTTCATGATCGGGCTGCCCACCGAGACCGACGAGGACGTGGAGGCGGTGGGCGACCTGGCCTACGACGTCTACGAGGTGGGGCGGAGCCTCACCGGCCGGGCGCGGGTCAACCTGGGCGTGAGCACCTTCGTGCCGAAGCCGTGGACGCCGTTCCAGTGGGCCGAACAGATCACCGCCGACGAGACCAAGCGTCGGCAGGGGCTGGTGCGGCGTGGGCTCGGGCGGGTGAAGGCCATCAAGTTCGGCCGGCACAACGCTTTCTCCACGTACCTGGAGGGGGTCATCGGCCGCGGCGACCGCAAGACCGGTTACCTGCTGCTGTGGGCCTGGCAGGAGGGCACCCGGTTCGACGGCTGGGACGACCTCTGCGACGAGGGGGCCTGGGGCCGGGCGCTGGAGCGCTACGAGCGCGAGCTGGGCCGCACCGGCCAGGGCGAGCTGCGCGCGCGCGACGTGACCGAGCCGCTGCCCTGGGACCACATCGACATGATGATCCCCAAGGGCTGGCTGCGGCACGACTGGGAGCGGGCGCTGGAGCAGGCCTGGCAGCGCGACTGCCGGCAGGCGAAGTGCCACCAGTGCGGCGTGATCCACGAGGAGCGCGACGCCTGCCTGACCATGCTGCGCGGCTCGCGTGAGGGCAAGCGCGAGGAGGAGGCGCTCGCGCTGAGCCGGCCCGAGCGCCTCGAAGAGCCGCCGGCGACCGGCAAGATGCGCTTCAGGTGGTCGCGGCTCGGGCTGGTCCGCCTGCTGTCGCACCACGAGGTGCTCAACCTCTTCATCCGCGCCATCCGGCGCGCGGCGCTGCCGATGCGCTACACCGAGGGCTTCCACCCGCACGCCTCGCTGAGCTTCAGCACGGCGCTGCCCGTCGGGATGGAGACCACGGCCGACTACTGCGACGTGATCCTCACCGCCGAGGTGCCCGCCGGGGAGTTCGAGGCGCGGCTCAACGCGGCGCTGCCCGAGGGCTATCGGGTCCTGGCGGCGTGGCCGGTGGGGCTGGACGAGAAGCCGCTGATGGCCGTGTTGGACGCGGCCGAGTACCTCGCCATCGTCCCGCGACGGCTCGTGCGCGGCGAGCTCGACGGGGCGGTGGCCGAGCTCCTCGGGCGGGCGCAGACCGTGGTCCAACGGCGGGGCAAGCAGGGCGAGGACAAGGTCTATCGGGCGGTGGACATCCGCCCGATGATCGCCGAGCTGGCGGTGGCGGACGAGGACGGCGAGTCCGTCACGTTACGGATGCGCCTGGTGACCCACGATTCCCGGCCGGGCAAGGCCGACGAAGTGGTGCGCGCGCTGCTCGGGCTGACCGACGCCGAGGCGGCGGCGGTGGTGGTGCGGAAGACCGGGGCCTACGCGACGGCCGGCGGGCGCTGGCTGGAGCCGCGGCCCAGAGAGATGGAGCCAGCATGATGGAGCGGATTCTCGTGGCGGCGCCGCGCGGCTTCTGCGCCGGCGTGGCTTACGCCATCGACATCGTCGATCGCGCCCTCGAGATGTTCGGCACGCCGCTCTATGTGCGGCATGCCATCGTGCACAACGAGTACGTGGTGGAGAGCTTCAAGCGCCGTGGGGTGCGGTTCGTGGAAGACCTGACGGAGGTGCCGGCGGGCGCGCCGGTGGTCTTCTCGGCGCACGGGGTGAGCCCGCGGGTGAGGGAGGAGGCGCGCGACCGCAACCTGCGGATCATCGACGCCACCTGCCCGCTGGTGCACAAGGTGCATCGCGAGGCCATCGAGTGGGCTGCCCGCGGCTACACCATCCTCTACATCGGCCACCAGGGCCACGTGGAGGCGGTGGGCACGATGGGAGGTGCCGGACCCGGACCGTCTGGTCGTGCTGACCCAGACCACCCTCAGCGTGGACGAGGTGGAAGGCATCGTGACCGTGCTCAAAGAGCGCTTCCCGGCGCTCCTGACGCCGCGCAAGGAAGACATCTGCTACGCCACCACCAACCGGCAGGAGGCGGTGAAGATGCTCTGCGAGCGGTGCGACCTGGTCCTGGTGGTGGGCTCCGCCACCAGCTCCAACACCAACCGCCTGCGCGAGGTGTCCGAAGCCGGCGGTGTGGAGGCGCACCTGGTAAGCTGTGGCGCGGAGGTCAAGCCGGCGTGGATCGAGACCGCGCGGGTGATCGGTGTCACCAGCGGGGCGTCCACGCCGGAGGACGTGTTCGAAGAGGTGCTCGGCACGCTGCTGGCCGCGCGGCCGGTGCCCGTCGAGACGGTGCAGACGGCCGAAGAGCGGATCGTCTTCCGCCAGCCGCGGGAGCTGGTGGAGTCGTCCGCGGCCGGGTAGGCCGGCATGAGTGTGGTGACCGCCGTCCGCGCGCGCTTCCAGGAACCCCACGGCGCCGCCGTGCGCTGCACGCTCTGCCCCCACGACTGCGTCCTCTCCGAAGGCGAGAGCGGGCTCTGCGGCGTGCGGCGGAATGCGGGCGGGGAGCTGGTCACCGATGTCTACGGCCTGGCGGCCGTGGCGCAACCGTCCCCCATCGAGCGCAAGTTCCTCTACCACTACGCGCCGGGGACGCGCACCTACAGCTTCGCCGCGCCGGGGTGCAACCTGCGCTGCAGCTTCTGCCAGAACTGGATCGTCTCCCAGATGCCCAAAGGTGACGAGCCGCGGCTCGAGGGGCGGCGGCTGGAGCCCGCGGAGCTGGTCGCCGAGGCCGTCGCCCGCGACTGCCCGGTGGTCGCCTGCACCTACACCGAGGCCACCATCTTCTTCGAGTACGCGCTGGACGTGGCCCGCCGCTGCCGCGCCGCCGGGCTGGGCTTCGTGTGGAAGACCAACGGCTACACCCACGCCGCGCCGCAGGCCGAAATGATCCCGCTCCTCTCGGCGGTGAACGTGGACCTGAAGAGCTTCGTGGAGGAGACGCACCAGCGCGTGGTGGGCGGCCGGCTCGGGCCGGTGCTGGAGAGCATCCGGCGCTACCGCGCGGCGGGTGTGTGGCTCGAGCTCACTACCCCCGTGATCCCGACGGTGAACGACTCGCCGGCGGAGCTCGACGGGATGGCGCGGTTCATCCGCGACGAGCTCGGGCCGCAGACGCCGTGGCATCTGACGCGCTTCCACCCGGACCACGAGCTGAAGCACCTCCCCCCGACGCCGCGCGAGACGCTCCACACGGCGCGTGAGCGGGCGCTGGCGCTGGGGCTGCGGTTCGTCTACACCGATGCCGAGTCACGCGGCGAGGGCTGGCACACGTGCTGCCCGGGCTGCGGTGCGGTCGTCGTGGAGCGCGAGCAGTACCGGTTGACGGCGGACCGGCTTGTGGACGGCTGCTGCCCGGCGTGCGGCGCGCGGGTGGCCGGCCGATGGAGCGGGATCACGTGCTCTCGCGGAGGAACTGGGCCGCTTCCTCCGGCGCCACGGGGTTGATGTAGAAGCCGGTGCCCCACTCGAAGCCGGCGGTCTGCTGCAGGCGGGGGACGATCTCCAGGTGCCAGCGGAAGTCGTCGGGGATGGTGCCCCAGAAGTCGGGCCGGCCGGGCCGCGGGGTGAGGCTGGGCGCCGTGAAGAGCATGTAGTTGTAGGGCGGGTTGTCCAGGGCGCGCTTGAGCCGCCCCAGCACGTCGAGCAGGACCACGGCGAAGTCGAGCCGTTCGGCGGCGGTGATGAGGGGTAGGTCGTGGCACTGCCGGAGCGGGTAGATGGCCAGCTCGAAGGGAAACCGCGAGGCGTAGGGCGCAAGGACGATGAAGTGGTCGGTCCGGCTCACCACGCGCACTTCCTGCTCCTCCTCCCAGTGGATGATGTCCGCGTAGAGGTTGCGTTCGGTGGTGCGGTAATGGCGGAGGCAGGCGTCGAGCTTGGCCTTCGGCATGGTGGGGATGATGGGCGTGGCGATGAGCTGCGAATGCGGGTGGCGGATGTTGGCGCCGGCGGCCAGGCCCTGGTTGCGGTAGATCATGTGGTAGCGCAGGCGGAGGTCGCGGCGGAGGTCCTTGAGGCGCTCGATGTAGGCGGTCACCACGTCGGCCACGTGCTCGGGCGGCAGGTCGCTCAGCTCGGCCTCGGGATCGGGTGACTCGATGATCACCTCGTGGGCGCCGATGCCGTTCATCAGGTCGTAGCGGCCGTAGGCGCGGCGGTCAAGGTCGCCTTCCACCTGTAGCGCGGGGAAGCGATTGGGCACCACGCGGACGGTCCAGCCGGGGGTGTTCGGGCTGCTCCCGTCGCGGCGGACGGCGAACACCTCGGGCGGTGTGCGGTCTTCGTTGCCCCAGCAGAAGGGGTTGTTGGGCGAGACGGGCAGCTCGGCGGCGGCGGACGGCTGTGTCGGGCGCCGGCCGCGCTCCTTGGCGATGATCACCCAGCGCTCCACCACCGGGTCCTTGCGTAGCTCCGGCATGCGCACCTCCGCGCGAAGACACCCGAGTGGTTGGACTGCGGAGGCGGGTCTACGGGTTCACGGATCGGGGTGCCCGGATGACCGTGGCGTGCGCGAGCCCGTCCACGGTGGTGGCGAGCTGGACCCGGGCCCCGGCGCCCGGCACGCCGCGGAAGCGGACGAACCGCAGCCCGCCGCGAGCGAACTCAACCGCCGTGCTGGGCACCCCGCCGGCCGAGTCGAGGTCGGTGGCGGCGGGCCCGGTGAGGGTCAGCTCCACCGCGTGGTAGCTGGCGCGGGTGTCGAAGCTCGGGATGGCGTACCTGGAGTCGGCGTTCAGGCCGGTGCCGGCGAGGTAGAGGGCGGCGGCCCAATCGAGGAAGACCTGCTCGAACGGCACGCCAGTGGCGGCGGTGACGTTGGCCCGGCCGATGGGCGAGCCGGTGTCGAGCCGGCTCAACACCGCGGGGCCGAACCGGTCGGCCAGGTAGCGTACGAACAGGTAGCCGGCGCCGGCATGACCGTCCTGGTAGGCGCCGGACAGCTCGCGGAGCGTGTACAGCTCGGGCGAGCGGAAGTAGAACATCACGTTCTCGGGCGAGCCGCCGAGGCTGTCGAGGTAGCCGGTGAACTGCTCCGCGGCGAACGAGATGCCCTCGTTGAGCCACGACTCCTCGCCGGAGGAGCGGCCCTGAAGGAGCGCCTTCTGGTTGAAGCTGATCAGGTGCTGGAGCTCGTGGGCGAGGGTGGCCAGCAGGCCGGTGCGGATGTGGGTGTAGTCGTCCCCGCTGCCGGGGTCGGGGACGCGGCAGTAGACCAGGTCGGCGTGGTTGCCGCTGCCGATCAGGACGTCCCCTGAGTAGTAGAAGCCGAACCGCGGCGGCGTCACCTGCGGCGTGAGCAGGAGGATCACGCGGCCGTTGCCGTCCACGTCGCTCGGCGAGCCGAAGAGGCCGGTGTCGGTGGGGTAGACGGCAGTCTCGAACTGGTCGCCGAGATCGGTGATGTCGGCGTCGGCCAGGGCGTTGGCGGGGGTGGCCTGGTCGAGGTAGAGGAGGCAATGTGCGCCGCTGTAGCGGAGCGTGGCGGTCAGTTGGGTGGCGCCGAGGAAGCTGAACGACTGCTCGGAGCCCGGGGCCTGGCGTGATCCGAGGCCGAGCCCGAACGGTTCGGGGAGCGCGCTCTGCGGCGTGTGGCGCGAGGCGCCGGCGGCGCGCGACTTGGTGAGCTGGGGCAGGAGCGTAGCGCCGCCGTTGAGGTTCACCCGCACGTTGCCGCCCGGGTCCTGGAGCGAAGAGAGGATGGCCACGAAGTCGTCGTCGCTGCCCCGCGGGTCGAGGAGCACGATGCGCGGGCTGATGCCGAGCTGGACGACCACTGGTACGCCGCGCGCGTTGGCGGTAGCGTCGACACTGCCCGGGCCAGGTGTGCCGCCGCCGCCGCAAGCGGCCAGCAGCGCCGCGGCGAGCACCAGACCCACGGCCAGCCACAGCCGGAGCGCACGCACGTTCGGATCCTCCATCCCCGAGTCTGAACGCCCGACCACGGTACGGTGTTCACCGCCGCGCCGGCCGACTCACAAATATCTGTTTGCCACCGTTGACCCGCCGGTGCAAGGGTGCTATCATACGCCGGGTTTGGCACCACAGGTGACGGCCTTCTCGCTCCCGCCCGCTGCGGGAGCCTCATGTCCATGGGAAGGGCAGACGAGCGAATGACGCGCGACTACGAATTGCTGGTGATTCTCCATCCGGAGTTGGACGCCGCGGCGCTGCAGGCCGCGAGCGAGGCCATCAAGGGCAAGCTGGCGAGCCTGGGCGAGGTGACCCTGGCGGATTTCTGGGGGCAGCGCCGGCTGGCCTACACCGTCCGCAAGTGCAACCTCGGGTTCTACCTGCTGCTCAGGTTCACGGCCTCGCCGGCCGCGGTGCTCGAGGTGCGGCAGTTCCTCCGCATCGAGCAGCACGAGGCGGTGATCCGCTACCTGCTGGTGGTGGACGAGAAGCGCGGCGGCAAGCCGACGGCGCAGCCGATGCCGGGGGCGCAGGCCGAGCAGCCGGCGCCGGTGCAGGCGGCGCCGCCCGACGAGGACGCCATGGCCCGCGCCGCGGCCGAGCGCGCCGCGCTCGAAGAGGCCGCCCGCGCCGAGGCCGTGACGCCGGAGGAACCCGCCGAGGCCGCCGAGGCCGCGGGCGCCGATCAACCGGCCGAGGTCGCCGAGGTCGAAGCCGGCGAGTAGCCGCAACCGCGCGGCTCGGGTGCTCGCCGAGGAGGTGGTCATGCTCAACCGTATCGTCTTGATCGGTCGGCTCACCGCGGATCCTGAAGAGCGGCACACCAACAGCGGCACGGTGCTGGTCAAGTTCCGGCTGGCGGTGGACCGCATCCGCAAGGGTCCGGACGGCGAGAAGATGACCGACTTTTTCGGTGTGACCTGCTTCCGGCAGACGGCCGAGTTCGTCCAGCGCTACCTGTCCAAGGGCGACCTGGCGGCGGTCGACGGGCGTTGCGAGATCGACGAGTACACCGACCGCGACGGCAATCGCCGCACCGCGGTGCAGGTGACGGCCGACAACGTCCAGAAGCTCACTCCACGCGGCGAAGGCGGCGGGGGCGGCGGGCGGAGCGAGGGCGGTGGCCGGGAGTTCGAGCACGCGGACGACTTCGGCGACAGCGACCGCTCGGAGAGCCGCGAGCGGCCGGCCCGCCAAGAGCGCGAGGCGCCGCGCGAGAGCGCCCCGCGCAAGCAGGAGTTCAACCCGCCGGCCGGCGGCTCGTTCGACGATGACGACAACGACCCCTTCGCCGATGCCTGAGCCGCCGCGTCACCGTGCGAGCCGGGGCATGAGCTCCAGCACCACCACCTCGTAGGCGAAGTTCAGGCAGAGCAGCGCCACGGCCAGGTCCGCCACCCTCCGCCGCGCCGTCGGCAGGCGGCTCCAGCGCTCCCGCCAGTCGGGCTTCGCCACGATCCACTGCGCCGCCAGGCCGTAGAGCAGCAAGAGCGCTCCGAACCGGTACCGGCTGTGGCCGTACGACACAGCGTGCACCAGGGTGAGCCAAGCCGCCACCAGCAGCGCCAGCTCGGGCGCGGCGCGCCGCTCGCTGAGCGCGATCCCCAGCACGCCGAGGCAGAGCAGGGCCAGCCCCTCCAGCCCGGCCAGGCCAGCCACCAGAGCCAGGACCGGTGTGCCTGCGCGGCCGTAGAGCCCCGCGGCGACCCCGCTGGGCAGGTCGCGCGCCAGGCCCCACAAGTTGCCGGTCTTGATCACCAGCCCCAGCAGGAAGCGCCCCGGCTTGTTCGCCACGAACAGCGCGGCCTCGTAGAGTGCGCGCCGTTGCAGGGCGATCTCGCCGGCCCCCGACGGCACCGCCGGCTGCGGCACGTGCGGCAGCTCCACCACCTCCCACGGCCGCAGCCGCGGCGTGTCCGGGTGGTTGCCGTAGAACAGGTTCACCGCGCCGTTGCTGTCCACCAGGATCAGGCCGCCGTGGACGAGGTAGTTGCGCCACGTCCACGGCGCCACGCAGAGCGCGCAGCAGACCGCCGCCAGGCCCGCTCGCCGGAGGCCGACCCGCCGCTCGGTGTGCGCGAAGGCGAACCACACCAGCGCCGGCGGCACGAGCAGGACGGTGGCCCCGCGCGTGAGGCAGCTCAGCCCGAGCGCGACGCCAGCGACCACCGTCCAGCGCCGGCCGGCCGTCTCCCTCGCGCGCAGCAGGGACAGCAGCGCCAGCCCGAGCGTCAACCCGTAGAGCGTCTCCGAGAAGAGGCTGTGGCTGTAGAAGATGAGGGTGGGGGAGAGCGCCGCCCACCACCCCGCCACCACGGGCACGCGCGGCTGCTCGGGCTCGGCGGCCCGGGCGAGGAGCAGGATCAGCCCCACCAGCAGTATGCCGAGCGCCACTTCGAGCAGGCGCCCCGCCGCGGGCGATGGCCCGGTGACCGTGTACAGCCCGGCCAGGACTGCGGGCCACAGCGGCGGCCGCCAACTGGTCAGCGAGCCGTCCTCGAAACAGAACCCGCGCCCGGCGGCCAGCCGCTCGGCCAGCCCATGGTACGCCGCCTCGTCGGAGTACGGCTGGGTGTGGAGGGCGGGCAGCACGGTGCCGAAGCGCAGGGCGAATGCGACGGCGAGGATCACACCGGGTCGGGCGAACCAGGGCCGTGGCTCGGGTGGCATGTCCCGCGTCAGCTTCCCTGCCGCCGGCGCGCCACCTTCCGCCACGCGGCCACGGCGCGGCGCACGTCGCCGAGCGCAACGGCCGCCTCCGCCCGCTGCTCCGCCGAGAGCTCGCGCCCGCTGAAGCAGCCGCTCGAGATTGCGTCGCCAAGCCGATGCAGCGCGCCGGCCGCCGGCGCGAGGAGCGACTCGGCGCGGGCGGCCAGGGCCGGATCGGTCTCGTCGGCCCGGGGCTGGAGCCCGGCCGGCCGCA
The DNA here is from genome assembly GCA_016183835.1 of Armatimonadota bacterium. Lineage (GTDB taxonomy): Bacteria > Armatimonadota > UBA10988 > UBA10988 > UBA10988 > JACPDV01. The sequence goes on along the minus strand of JACPDV010000052.1, from coordinate 9,352 downwards.
GCGCACGCCGCAGGGCGCGGCGGAGCCGGAGCGCCGCCGGGTCGGCCCCGGCGCGGTGGCGTGCCTCGGCGCGCAGGTCTATCTCACGCCGCGCCAGCCCGCCCAGCCAGGCCAGGCAGAGCACCAAGGACAGGGCGCTGCTGACCGGCACGTAACGCCCCTTGTCCAGGTCGGCGCGGAGCTTCAGCCACCGCTCGCGCGCCACGGCGAAGGTGAGCTCCAGCCCGCCTTGCCGCTCGGAGGCCAGGGCGGTGGCGTCGTAGGTGACCCAGCCGCGGCCGGCCAGCCAGGCCTCTACCCAGGCGTGCGCATCGCGGTCTCGTGCCACGGTGGCGTCGCCGCTGCGCTCATTCACCACGTAGCCGGTCACCACCCGCGTGGGCACGCCCACCGCCCGCCCCATCACCGCCAGCGCCGCGGCGAAGTGCCGGCACCAGCCGGCGTCCATGTGCTCCAGGAACCAGTCCACCGCGTCCGCTTCGTCGGGCACGTCCGCCGGGCGGAGCGTGTACTGCTTGTTGGCTGCCAACCAGCCGCACAGGGCGTTCATCTGCTCCTCGTCGCTGCGCCCGTGGCGGGTGATCCGCCGGGACCGGTCGAGCACCCGGCGCGGCACCGTGCGCGGCACGGCCAGGTAGCGCGCGCGCACCGAGGCGGGCAGCGCGGTGTCCGGGGTGGGCAGGTGGTTCGCCGTGTAGACTACGTAGCGGGTGCCGGGCCGGAGCGGCGGGTCGGCGCGCAGCCGGCCGGCGGTGTTGGCCTCCAGGTCGTAGCCGACGAGCTGCACGCGGACGGCGCCGGGCGGCGCGTAGAGCACTTCCGTGGTGCGCTGCACGGTCACCACGTGGCGCAACAGCGGGCCGTCGTGGTCGGGCATGAGCCACCAGTCGCCGCGCCGCCGCCGCTGGATCTTCAGCCGGCCCTCGCCGGTGGCGCGCCAGCTCCGGCCGTCGTAGTAGCGGAAGACGTTCCCGCGCCACAGGCCCGGCCGTTGCGTGGCGGCCTCGAACACCACGGCCTCGCTCCCGCCCGGCCCGCGCCCGCCCACGTCCATCTCCGACTCGAGCCCCGCCGCGCCGCCGGTGTAGGCGCGCTCGATCCAGTGCGACAGCTCTTGGGCGAGGCGCACGCCGGTCGACTGCACCATCGACGTGGGCAGCCGCAGGTCGGCGAGCAGAACCGAGAGGACCACCGCCGAGATCACCATCACGCCGGTCATGGCGAACAGCGTGCCCGCGTCCCCACGCCAGTCCTGCCGCGCCGGAGGGCCCACCACCAGCTCGGCGCCGCGCTCCAGAACGTGGCGGCGGTGCCTCATCGCCAGGTAGATCGAGCCGCCCAGGAACGGCAGCAGCCAGCCCAGCGTGCGCTCCTCCGGCTCGACGATGGCGATCACCAGGAAGAGACTCATGCTGAACCCGATGGCCAGCAGCAGGTCGAGGTCGGACACCAGCGCCAGGCAGCGGAAGGCCACGATCCAGGTGATCCCGCGGATCAGGTAGCTCATCGCCAGACCGTCGATGTTGCTGTCGAGGAAGTGCTCGGGCCGGAACTCGGTCATGGGGTTGCCCGTGAGCAGGATCGACACGACGCCGAGCCCGATGGCGCAGAGAGTCACCCCGTCGCTCAGCCAGCGCCGCTCCACCCCGCGCCGCCTGAGCCAGAGACTCACCGGCACGCCGCAGAGCATCAGCCCCAGCAGGAACGGCAACAGCCCGGGCACCTCGCCCAGCCGGTCCGACGCGCACAGCGCCGGGCTCAGGACGACCGGCACCACGGCCACGTACATCGCCGGGTCCGCCGGCCCGTCCACCCAGGGCGCCCGCCTCATCCGCTGCATGCGACCACCCCGTCCGGCGGCTCCACCGCCTGCACTCCGCCCGCCGAGCCGACCCGCAACGCCTCCCAGGCGTCCGCACGGGCGGCCACCCGCCACACGTCCTTGCCGTGCCTCGACCAGCGGCGCAGCTCCGCCGTCAGATCCTCTTCCTCCTCGGCGGCCGTGACCACGACGACCACCGCCGCCCGGTTCAGCCGCTGCGCCAGGCTGCCCAGCAGCGCGGCGGCGCTCACCTCGCCCGTCCCGAGCACCTCCGCGAGCAGGTCCAGCAGGGGGCCGGCATCGCCCCCCGCCGGCACCTCGGCCTCGCGGAGCACGCCTTCGTGGCCGACCACCGCGACTTCGAGCCCCATCTCCACCAGCCTGGCCGCCGCCGACGCGGCGGCGCACACCAGGCTCTCGGTCGCCTCCGGCGGAGGGCCGTGCAGATCCACCACCACCAGCCCGCGCGCCGCGCCGGGATCATCGTGCTCGCGGATGTGCAGCCGGCCGGTGTGCGCCGTGGTGCGCCAGTCCACGCGGCGCAGGTCGTCGCCTTGCTGGTACTCCCGCACCGCCCGCAGCTCCATGCCGTCAGGCACTCGCGCCCGGCGCTGCCCGCCCTCGGCCGCGCCGGCGGCCGGCGTCAGCCAGGGCAGGGCGACCACACGCGGCCGCACGAGCAGCTCGTGCCGCGCCCGGTCCACCACCACCACCCGCTCATAGAGCCCCAGCGGGTCGCCGGCGCGCACCTTGACCGGCCCGAGGAGCACGCGCCCACGTTGTGCCGGCTGACCCGGCACCTCGATCGGCAGCCGTCCTTCGCCGGGCAGCAGCGAGACGAGCACCGTGCGCGCCGTGGTCTGCCCCTGCGTCTCGTTGTCCACGGTCTCCACGAGGAGCAGGCCGCGCTTGGTGAACGACCCGCGGTTGGCCAGCTCGAGCCGCAGCGGGAGCGGGTCGCCGGCCTGCAGCCGCGTCGGTGCGGCCAGCCGGCGCACCGCCAGTCCGGTGGTGGCCAGCCGGGCGAGCGAGAGGGAGATCAGCGTCAGGCTGACGGTGGTCCAGCACAGGACGTGGAGGGCCAGCCGGTCGTTGGCCACCGCGATGACGTAGAAGCAACCGGCCGCGAGGAGCATCCGGACGACCTTGCGGTAGCGCACGGCGGGGCTCCTACGGCACCGGCAGCCGGCGCACCAGCTCGCCGACGAGCGCCCCGGCGCCGTCGCCGTTGACATGGTGGCGCGCTTCGAGGATCAGCGGGTGGGCGAGCACCGGTCCGGCCAGCTCCTGCACATCGTCGGGCCGCACCCAGTCGCGCCCGCGGAGCAGCGCCAGCGCCTTGGCCTCAGGTCGAGCAGGTACTCCTGCACGCTGGCCTCGCAGTGCACCTTGCCCACCTGCCGCTGGCACTCGGCGATGGTGGCCGGGTCGGTGACCGGCTCCAGGTGCGCCAGCGGCTCGTCGGTGGGCGGCCGGAGGAGCAGCTCCCGCTCGTAACGCCGTTCGGGATAGCCCAGGCTGAGCCGCATCAGGAAGCGGTCGAGCTGCGACTCCGGGAGTGGGTAGACGCCCTCGTGCTCGACCGGGTTCTGCGTGGCGATGACGAGGAACGGCCGCGCGATGACGTGCGTCTCGCCGTCGGCGGAGACGGTCTGCTCCTCCATGCACTCGAGCAGCGCCGACTGGGTCTTCGGCGAGGCGCGGTTGATCTCGTCGGCCAAGACCACGTTGGCGAAGACCGGGCCGGGGCGGAAGCGGAACTGCCCGGTGTGCTGCTCGTAGAGCGTGACTCCGGTGACGTCGCCGGGGAGCAGGTCGGGGGTGAACTGGAGCCGCCGGAAGGTGCCGCCGAGGCTGCGGGCGAGGGCCTTGGCGAGCATGGTCTTGCCCACGCCGGGGACGTCTTCGAGGAGCACGTGCCCGCCGGCGAGGAGCGCGGTCAGGGTCTGCTCGATCACCTCCCGCTTGCCGCGGATGACGGTCTCGACCTGGTCGGCGACGCGGGTCAGGACGCTGCGGACATCGGCCATCCCTCACCTCGCGATGCGGCCGGGGCCTGCCGGCCATCATCATGGTGGTACCCAGGAGGGCGGAAGGGCAACCTCGACCGTGGGATCGCGACGGGACCACGGCAGAATCAGCAGATGACGCAGATGAGCGAAGATATGGGAGCGGTCGGGAATCTGCGAGCATCTGCGTCATTTGGTGATCCAGTAGTCGCGCAGCTCGGCGAAGGTGATCTGGCCGTCCCTGTCCCCGTCCGCCTTGCCCGCCAGCGACTCCAGGAGCGCCTTGCTGAACGCCCCGTGGCCCCACTCCGCCTTGCCCACCGACACCTCGTCACGCCCGCTGGCCGCGAACACCAGCCGGTGACCTTCCTTGTTCAAACGCTTCGCCAACTGCTCGTCGGCCGACTGGCCCTGGCCCACCACAGCGCCGGAATGGCAGGTGTCGGCCAGGACCATCACCCGCTTCGCCCGCACTTCGCGCAGCGCGCCGACGAAGTCCTGCCAGCTCAGCGCGGAGCCGGGGATGTCGTTCAGGTCGACTTCGCAGGTGGGGAAGTAGAACGCGCCGGTCTTGTCCGCGACGCCGTGGCCGCTGACGAAGATTACGGCCACGTCGTTCTCGGTGGCGGTGTCCTTGAGCTCGCGCAGGGCGAACCTGAGGTTGGTGACAGTGGCCTGGTCGTCGAGCAATAGCTCGGTCTTCACTTCGGTGTACGGCTTGCCGCCGCCCAGCTTGCCGAGCGCCTCCGCCACCGCCTGCGCGTCCGGGACGGCGAAGCGAAGCTGGTACTGCTCGGCGAGCTTCGGGTAGCGGTGGATGCCCACGGCCAGCACGTGCAGCGCGCCGACGCCCTCTTTCACGCCGGGGCGGAAAAGAGTGACCTCTTCGACGCGGCTCTTGAGGGACTCGGTGTCATAGGCCACGGCGCGGAGGCGGACGCGCGGCTCGTTGGGTGGCAGCGGGACGGTGAGCCTGAAGGTGCGGGTGGTCTGGTCGGGGTTCTCGACGTCGAGCTGGCGGGCGAGGTCGGCGGGGAGCGGGGTGCCGTTGATGGTGAGGTCGAGGCGGCGGATGGGGTACTTCCCGGCGGCCTGGATCTCGACGTCCACCTTGTCGCCGGTCACCTCGGCGCCGTACTGCGGGGAGAGGAAACCGAGGTTGGGCGGGAGCTGGGTGGCGTCGAGCGGCGGAGCGCTGGAGATGTCCTCGCCGGCCAGGGCGCGGCGGACGAGGTCCGGGCGGTTGAACTTCTCGGAGAACTGGTCGAAGGGGTAGACGCGGTCGCCGATGCGCCAGACCACCACCTGGGCGGCGTCGACTGTGCAGTCGTAGTAGCCTTCTGGGGTGATTGCGAGGGCGCCTGTCACGTTGGCACATTGCGACTCCAGATGCTGGCCGAGGCCGAACAGTGCTGCTAGTTGCCGGCCCGTGGCGGGCTCCCAGAGGCGTACCGAGCCGTCGTTGGATGCCGAGGCGAGGGTGCGCCCACTCGGGCTGAACGCCACTCTTGTGACCATGTTACGGTGCCCTGTGAGCGTTGCGCGTCTCGCCCGTGCTCGAGAATCCCACAAGATGATCGTGCAGTCATTTGACCCCGAGGCGAGGGTGCGCCCGTCTGGGCTGAACGCCACGCTGTTTACGGCACGCATGTGCCCGCCCAGGGTGCGCCCACGTGGGCTGAACGCCACGCGCCCCAGCCTATTTGCCCGCCCGTGCGCAGCGGCTGGCCATGTCGGTCCGGCCACGTCCCAGAGCATTACCTTGCCGTCATCGGAGCCCGAGGCCAGGGTACCCCCATCCGGGCTGAACGCGACACTGGCCACTCTGCCCTTGTGCCCTGTGAGACTGTATCGCTTCTCCCCCGTGCCGGCGTCCCATAGGATGACCGCCTTGTCCCATGACCCAGCAGCGATGAGGCGTCCATCAGGGCTGAACGCCAGGCAGGTGACTGTAGCTGAGTGCCCATGCAGAGTGGCCCGCAACGCCCAGCTGCTGGCGTCCCACAGGGCAACCGTGCTGACTCGGTCCCACGCGTTCAGTGTGGGCCCAGTGCCCGAGGCCAGGGCACTCCCGTCCGGGCTCCACGCCACCGTGCAAGCTCGACCGGCACTCCCGGCGACGACCGCTCGCAAAGCCCCGGTAGCGCCGTCCCACAGGATGACCGGATCTTCGTAGCACGCCGTGGCTAGCGTCCGCCCATCGGGGCTGAACGCCACATCGCTGACTGCGCCTGTGTGCCCATAATGGCTGGCTTGCTTCGCGCCCGAGGCGGCATCCCAGGGAATGACTGCGCCACCCCAGCAGCCCGCGACGAGCGCGTGACCGTCGGGGCTGAACGCCACAGTGCTGACTGGGATCGTGCGACCGACGAGACGGGCGCGTTCAGTCCCGGTAACGGCATCCCAGAGGACGATCTTGGCGTACCAGGATCCTGAGGCCAGCAGGTCCCCGCGAGGGCTGAACGCCACACCGTTGGGGCGGCCCGCGTACCCTGCCTGCGTCGTCCGAAACGCCCCGCTGCTGGCATCCCAGAGTGTGACCGCACGGTCGAAGGGCACCGTGACCGGGCTACCGCGCTCCGGCCCAAATGCCACGCTGAGGACACCGCTGACGGTGGTTGTACCACCACGTCCAGCGCTATCGCGCTCGCCATTGAGGAAAGCCACCTTCAGTACCTCGGCGTGCCGGGCGACGACGCTCCGCTTCGCTCCGGTGGCCGGATCCCAAAGGATGACCGAGCCGTCGCGACAACCCGCTGCGAGAGTGCGCCCGTCCTGGCTGAACGCCACGCTGTTCACCGCGAGCATACTCGCGTCGAGGGTGGTTCGAGCCGCTCCGGTCGCGGCATTCCAGAGAATGACCGATCCGTCGAAGGACCCCGAGGCGAGCGTGCGGCCATCCGGGCTGAACGCGAGGCTTGTGACCTGGCTGGTGTGGTGGGCGAGCGTGGCTCGCGGCGCCCCCGTGACCGAATCCCAGAGTATGATCCGCTCGTCTGTTGATCCCGAGGCGAGCGTGCGGGCATCCGGGCTGAACGCCAGGTCGGTGACCTCGCTGGCGTGCCCGGCAAGTGTGCCTCGCCTTGTCCCCGTAACAGTATCCCAGAGGATGATCGTCTTGTCCTCGGATCCCGAAGCAAGCGTGTTCCCATCCGGACTGAACGCCAAGCTGGTGACCGACGCACTGTGTGCACTGAGGGTTGTGAGCTGCGCTGCGGCGGTAGTGTCCCAGAGGATCACGGTTGAGTCATTGGAACCCGACGCGAGCATAGTCGCGCCTGGGCTGAATGCAACGCAAAACACGGGCAGGGCGTGGCCGGTCTGAGGAACCAAAGTCGGCTTCGCCCCCGCCGCCACCTCCGGCGGCTTCACCACCACTCCCTGTCCCCACGCCGCCCCCGCAGCCATCAACGCCACCAGCCACCAGCATCGACGCATCGCCCTCTCCTTGCGAGTGATTGGTATCTCGGGAGCGCCCTCCCCTGCGGAGCGGGGGAGGGACGGGGTGGGGGTTCGCGGCCGGTTCGCGGTAGCCGGCGGACCCCCCTCCCGCCTCCCCCCGCTGCGCAGGGGGAGGAGCAGACAAGACTCCCGGCGCCGGCAATCACCCCCCTCTCCTTGCGAAGTTTGACACCCGCCCGCCCCGGGACTAAACTCCATCCCATGAGCGAGGTAGCCCAGAGCGAGACCCTCATCACGCCGGAGGAGTACCTGGCCGGCGAGTTGGCCGCTGACGTGCGCAGCGAGTACGTGGGCGGAAGGTTGTTCCCCATGCCCGGCACCAGCGACACCCACAACGAGCTGAACGGCAATCTGGTCCACGCCCTGATCGAGTTCGTGGGCGACGGCCCGTGCCGGGTGTACTTCTGCGACCTGAAGTTCCGCAGCCGCGGCGGCCACGTGTTCTACTACCCGGACGTCATGGTCTGCTGCGACCCGAACGACAACGCCCGCTACTGGCGCGACCGGCCCCGCTACGTCTTCGAGATCAGCTCGCCCGAAACCCAACGGGATGACGAGCGCGACAAGAAGCTGACCTACTACTTCACGCCCAGCATCGAGAGCTACGTCCAAATCGCGCAGGACCGGCTCCACGTGATCGTCAACCGCCGCACGCCGGACCTCGACTTCTGGACCGAAGAGACACTCACCCATCCCGACGACCTCATCCGCCTCGACAGCCTGGACTTCAGCCTCCCGCTCAGCCGCCTCTACCGCCGCACGGGACTCCTCGACGCCTAACCACCCACCGTTGCCAGTTCCACCTCGTACCTGATCCCCAACACCGCCGCGGGCACTTCCGCGGCCTTGAACTCCACCTCCCGCACGTCCGACCGCTCGGAGCCGCCCTCGCCCGTCCCGAACGGCAGCTCACGCCGCTCCTCGCCACCCACCTGCGCGCCGTCCCCACCACCCGCTGCCGGCTGCGCCTCGGCGTAGAAGCTCGCCGTGATCAGCCCGAGCTGGTCCGTCAATCCGCGCTGACCCGCCACCGACTCGCCGGCGCCCACCACCGTGAACGCCCGCCGCAGCTCCAAGCCGAGCTGCCAGCCCTTCACCTCCACCGTATGGCCGGGACCGACGATCCACTTCAGCCCGGCCGACGGCAGCTCGCGCTTTTGGCCGACCGTGTTCAGCCCGTCGACGAACAGCGCGACACCCATCCGCTCGTGGCTGTTGTTGGTGATGCGGAGCGAGTAGGTCTGCCCGAGCCCCAGCTTGGCCACGGCCTCCCGGCCGCGCTGCTCTGGCTGGCGCGGCCGGCCATCGACGAGAAGTTCCAGACGGAAGAGACAGGCGGGATCCATGACCGGCGGCCGGTCGTCACGGTCGCGGGCCAGGCGCAGCACGTAGTGGCACACCGGCCGCACCCCGCGCTGTTCATCCACGGCGTAGCTCTCGCCGCCGAGCGCCAGCAGGTCGCCGTCCAGGGGCAGGTCGAGCGTCGGGAGACCGACCGTCGGCCCGTCCGGCAGGCGCAAAAGGCGGGTATCGACGCGCAGCTTGTCGTCGTCCCGCCGCACGGTGCCGACCAGGAGCGCGTCCAGCCTGAGATCTGCCAGCGCGGGAGCGACAGAGCGCGGTTCGGCGAGCTTGTCCCCGCTGACGCCGGCCTTGCGGAGCGCGGTGGCGATGGCGGCGCCGTCGTTCACCTGCCAGCGCCCAGCCGCGCCGTCACGCAGGGCGGACTCCAGCCGTGCCGCCAGGTACCGCCCGGTCACGCCTGAACCGCCGGCCAGCTCGGCCGTGCCCAGGCTGGCGCAGCCCGCCTGGGCCACCTCGGCCAGGACGCCGTCGAGCCATGGCCGGAGGGCATCGGGTCGCTCCGCGGCGCGGACAGCACCGGCGGAGAGCAAGAGGACGAACCAGCAAGCACGGCGAGGACACATCACCCGGGCCTCCCCAGTCGCCAACCCGCTGCGGCGGCTGCCCAACCTGACGGTGGGGCGGGTACGATGGTTCCAGGCAGGAGCCTGTGATGGTTGGCGCCACAGGTGTAGGGGCGGGGTCTCTCCGCCCG
>JACPDV010000590.1 GCA_016183835.1 Armatimonadota bacterium | reverse complement strand
CGCGCTGGGCTACGCCGTGGCGCTGGGGCTTTGCGCTCTGTTCGGCACCCTTGTCCCGCCCATCGTCAACGGTGAGATCGCCGGGATGCTCGGCGGCGGGCCGGGCCGGGTCGTGCTGCTCGGGGTCGTGCTGTGTCTGTTCGGCATCGCGCTCAGCGGCAAGGCCGGCAAGCAGAAAGAAGTGGAGCTGCCCGCCGAGGCCAAGCAGGAGACCATCGAGGAGTTCGACTTCGCCAAGGGCCTGCTCGTCGCCATCTTCGCCGGTGTCATGAGCGCTTGCATGGCCTTCGCCTTCCAGGCCGCCAAGCCGCTCACCGAGCTGGCGATCCTCTACGGCACGCCCAAGCTGTGGTCCAACCTGCCCGTGCTGGTGATCGCCCTGCTCGGCGGGTTCACCACCAACGTCATCTGGTGCCGGCTGCTGATGGACCGCAACGGCACAACGCTGCAGTTCATCCGCCAGGAGGCCGACGGCCGGCCCGTGCCGCTCGCCGCCAACTACCTGTTCTGCGCCCTGGCCGGGCTGGCGTGGTACCTGCAGTTTTTCTTCTACGGCATGGGCACGACCAAGATGGGGACCTACGACTTCACGAGCTGGTCCATCCACATGGCGTGCATCATTATCTTCAGCACGCTGTGGGGCATCGCGCTGAAGGAGTGGAAGGGCACCAGCCGGGCGACGCACGCCTGGATCGCCGCCGGGCTGCTCGTGCTGGTCCTCTCGGTCGGCGTGATCGGCTACGGCAACAAGCTGGTCGCCGACGCCGCCAAGGCCGCCGAGGCCATCACCTCCACCACCCACTGAGGAGCACCCCATGCCCGAGCCCGTGCGCCTCGGCCTCTTCAGCATCGGCCTCGGGACCTACTGGCCGCAGTTCCACGGCCTGAAGGACCGGCTCCTCGGCTACCACGCTCGCGTCCGCGACGGCTTGGCCGGCTGCGGCGCCGACGTGGTGGACGTGGGCCTCGTGGACAGCCCCGAGCTGGCCCGGGTCGCCGGCGCCCGCCTGCGCGAGGCCGATGTGGAGATGATCGTCCTCTTCATCTCCACCTACGCGCTCTCGTCCACCGTCCTCCCGGTGGTGCAGAAGGCCGGCGTGCCCGTGGTGGTGCTCAACTTGCAGCCCGTGCCGCAGCTCGACTACGCGAAGTTCAATGCGCTGGGCGACCGCGGCGTGATGACCGGCGTCTGGCTCGAGCACTGCCAGGCCTGCTGCGCGCCGGAGATCGCCTCGGTCTTCAACCGCGCCGGGATCGACTACCACCTCGTCACCGGCTTCCTGGAGGAGCCCGCCGCGTGGGTCGAGATCGGCGAGTGGGTTGAGGCCGCCCGCGTCCGCCGCGCCATGCGCGACAACCGGCTCGGCGTGCTCGGCCACTACTACGGCGGCATGTTGGACGTCTACAGCGATCTCACGCAGCAGTCGGCGGCCTTCGGCACGCACGTCGAGCTGCTCGAGATGTGCGAGCTGCGCGCGCTGCGCGATGCGGTGAGCGGGTCCGAGGTGACGGACAAGCTGGCGCAGTTCGAGCGCGAGTTCGAGGTGGCGCCCGAGTGTGAACCCGCAGAGCTGGAGCGCGCCGCGCGGACCTCGGTGGCGCTCGACAAGCTGGCCGCCGCGCACCGGCTCGGGGCGCTGGCCTACTACTACGAGGGCCAGCCGGGGAACGAGTACGAGGACATCGTGACCTCGGTGATCCCCGGCAACACGCTGCTCACCGGCCACGGCGTGCCGGTGGCGGGCGAGTGCGAGGTGAAGAACGCGCAGGCGATGAAGATCATGGACTCGTTCGGCGTGGGCGGCTCGTTCAGCGAGTTCTACCTGGCGGACTTCATCGACGACGTGGTCTATCTGGGCCACGACGGCCCGGCGCACTTTGCCATCGCCGAGGGCGCGGTGGGGCTGGTGCCGCTGCCGGTGTACCACGGCAAGCCGGGGCAGGGCCTGTCGATCCAGATGACCGTGCGCCACGGGCCGGTGACGCTCCTGTCGGTGGTGCAGGGGGCGGACGGCAAGCTCTCGCTGCTGGTGGCCGAGGGCGAGTCGGTGCCCGGGCCGACCCTGCAGATCGGCAACACGAACAGCCGCTACCGGTTCGCGCTCGGGGCCAGGGAGTTCATGAACGCCTGGTCGCAGGCCGGCCCGGCGCACCACTGCGCGATCGGCGTCGGGCACATCGCCGGGCGGCTGGAGAAGCTGGCGGCGTTGCTGGGGATGGGGTGCCGGCGGGTGGGCTGAGGGTCAGGCTTCGGCGATGGCCCCCGGCGGCGGCATGGAGAGCAGCACGTAGCGGTCGCGGCGCGCTCAGCAATCTCCCCCGACCGGCTGGGAGGCCGCGGCCAGGGCCGCCACCTGCTTGAGGGCCGCCGCGACACGCGCCCCGGATGGGCTGCGTGGCAGCAGAAAGTCGACGTCCGTCGTGTACACCCGCCATCCTCTGCGACAGCGGACCACCGCATGCAAGTCGGGCCACGCGACCGCGATTGCACCCACCCGCTGCCGTAGCGTCAGTGCTTCCGGTGTGAGCGAGACCTGCCGGTCCCAGGAGGCGAAGATAGCGAAGGGGACCGCAAAGAGGAGCAGCAGTCCGACAGTCTCGGCGGACTCCAGGGCAAGCCCGCGGTACGGCGCATCGAGGGCCCGAGGTAGAGCCGCGGCGACGGCCCATGCGACAATCAGGAGCGGCGACCACCGCCACGCCAGTGAGGCCACGATCACCTGCCCGGGATCGAGGTGGAGCGCCGCAGCCACTGTGCTTTCTGGAGGACCTTCGGTCGCTGGCGGGGCTAAGTCCGGCAGTCGGCTCCGCAACGCAGTGTGCCGGGCCGCCTCCAGCCAACGGTGCAGGCCGGCCGTGATCCGATGCGCGCCGAACGGTGTGATGACGATGGCCCAGGATGCGAACACATGCACCGCAGCGACGGCCGACCACGGAACTCTAGCAGTCCTGAGGAGACCGTACGAGATCTCCATGCGATCCTCGTACAGCGCCACGCGTGTAGGCGTTGGGCTCGTGAGCAAGCAGGACCACGGGCCGACCAT
>JACPDV010000071.1 GCA_016183835.1 Armatimonadota bacterium | reverse complement strand
TGGGCGCCAACTGCGCCGCGGGCTCGCGCACGGGTGGTCTGTTCGATCACGCCATCCTGCCCTACGGCAAGAACGTCCAGGTCTACCTGTGCCCCAGCCGCGGGACCAACATCCCCGGTTTCTGCGGCAACTGCTCCGCCTCGGCCCTGGCCGAGCTGCCGCGCTCCTCGTACCACGCCAACTGTCGCGCGGTGGTCAACGGCTCCGGCACGATGCTCGCCAAGGTGCCGCGCGTGGCCGAGACCTTCCTCCTCGGCGAGGCGGCCGGCGGCAACTACTGGCGTTCCGGGAGCGACAACTACGGGGCCTGCGACAACGGCTACATGGCGCCCCACAACGACGGCGCCAACGTGGCCTTTTTCGACGGCCACGTGAAGTGGCTCAAGGCCGACAAGATCCACAACACCCGCGCGACCGAGGCGCTCTACGCGCCCTGGATCGCGTCGGACACCGTGATGCCCGGCTGGTAGCTCGAGCGGCTTGCCGAAAACCCTCCCGCGGCCTCCGCGGGAGGGTTTTCGTTTGGGTGCGGCGAACCCCGGCCCTGCCCGGAGCCGCACCATGACGGACGTTCTGCTCTCCTGGGACACCGAGGATCCGATCCACCCCGAGGCCGACGACGCCCTCCTCCGCCTCTGCCGCCTCCTCTCGGCCGCCGGCGTGCAGGGCAACTTCTTCGTCGTCGGCGAGAAGGCCCGCCTCCTCCGGGAGCGCGGCCGCCGCGACTGCCTCGAAGCCCTCGCCGAGCACGAGGTGGACTACCACGGCAACTGCTGGTTCGAGTTTCCCGAGGCCGCCATGGTCTACGGCGAGCTGCCCTGGGACCAGGCCGTCAACCGCGGCATCGAGATCGAGCTGAACGGCCTCCACGACGTGGCCGAGATCACCGGCCATTGGCCCGTGGCGTGGGTGCAGCACCAGAACAACGTCAGTGCGATGATGCCGGTGATCATGCGCAAGTGCGGCGTGCGTGTGTGGAACGGCGGCTTCGCCTCGGGCGACGGCATGCTGGGCTGGCTCTACGACGAGGCGGTGATCAGCCGCGCGGGCCATGTGCTGTCGCTCCAGGGCGACTGGACCGCCGGCGACAGCGACCCGCTGAACCCGGTCACCCCCGACCGAGCTGTGGATCCGGAGGCCGAGCTCCGCAACTTCCAGGAGCAGTTCGACAAGCTGGCCGAGCGCAAGTCGGTGGTGGTGCCGCTGGGGCATCCCACCTGTTGGGAGATGAGCGAGTGGTGGGGCTGGTATGAGTGGGACGACATGTTCCACCACCGGGTGCCGGGGCCGTACCCCCGCGGGCGGCAGTTCCGGCGGGTGCCGCGCCGCAGCGAGGCCGACCGCGAGGCGCACTACGCCTGGACGCGCCGGGCGGTGGAGTGGCTCGCCGCGCGGGCGGACGTGCGGGTCACCACCTTCGGCGAGTACTACCAGCGCGTCGCCGAGCCGAAGCTCAGTTGGCTCACGCTGGAGGCTGTGGACGCCCTGGCGGCGGCCTCGGCCGACGGGCCGGCGCACCTGGCGCTGGCGGGCACCACGCTTTCGGCGGCGGACGCGCTGGGCGTGCTGGCGCATCTCTTCTGCTACATCACCCGGCAGGGGCGGCTGCCGGAGCGGGTGCCGGTGCAGCGGCTCGATGGTCCGGCCGAGGCGCCGTGGCCGGCGCAGCCGGCCAAGCTGGTGCGGGCCTCGCTGTTCGACCTGGCGCCGCAGGTCTACGACCAGTGCGTGGAGCGGCGGCGGATTCCCGGCGTGATGCGCTGTCGGGTGGACGTGGGGCCGGCCGTCGCTGTGATGGCGCTGGCGCGGGCGTGGCTGCACTACCGGCGCGAGGGAGCCTGGCCGGTGGAGGTGGCCGTGGAGCCGGCGAGCGCGCTGCCGAAGGCCGCCGAGATGCCCTTTTTCGCACACCCCTCGAATGCCAGCTCGCACGCCCCGGAGGGCTTTCACTCCGAGACCATCGCCGAGCGGGTGCGGTGGCAGTCGTGGAGCTACCGGGAGTTTCGGAGCTGATGTACAGAGGCGCCGTGTGGGCCGGGCGCCCTCGCCCGGCTACGCCGACTGACCGGCGGGGGCGCCGGTCCCACAGAGTGCCGACTGACCGGCGGGGGCGCCGGTCCCACAGAGCGATTCGGCCCGGGGAGAATCGGAATGTCGCCTCTCGTCGTACTGGCTTCGGCCGGCCTCGTAGCCGCCGCGGCGCCCGACGGCTTGCTCGGCCAGGCCGCCGATCTAGCCGGCAGCGCCTACCACTACCGGGCCGATCTCGCGCCCGAGCAGAACCCGCCCGAGGCCTGGGTCTTGCTGATGCAGTACGCCGGCCTGCCCTTTGACCGGCCGGTGGACCAGACTGCTCCGGCGATCCGACAGGCGCTCTGCGGGCTGCTGTGGGAGGAGGTACGGCCGGTCCGGCGGGTGGATCTGGTGTGGCCCGCGCGCGGCCGGCGGCCGGCGCCGGAAGACCTGTCGCTGCTCTATCTCGACGCCACCGACGGCCAGGCCCACACCTGGTGGAACCCGCGCACCGCGAAGCCGGCGGAGGAGCCGCGGATCACGCCGGACGGGCGAAGCTGGAGCTTCGCGATCCCCGTGGACACCTGGGGTGTGGTGGCGGCAGTCGCTGGTGAGACACCGGCCGCGTCCTTCGCCGTGCCAGAGGTGCGAGCGTATGGTCCAGACACCTGGAAGAAGCTCGAGCTGGAGATCGAGTGGGGCTGGGAGCCCGAGCGTGCCGCCCTGCGCTACGACGGGGGCGTCGCGGCCTACGACGGGGTCTTGAGCGACGTCCGCCCGCTGGAGGGCGACCCGGGCACCCGGGTCAGCGGTTCGAGAGCCTGGCGCTCGGCGCCGGCCGGCGGCGCGCGGCGCGGCGTGCGGCTGAGCCTCCACTACCTCGGCGAGTCACGTTGGCGGCGAGTCTGGCCCTACCACGCTCAAGTGGAAGACGTAGCGCGCACCATCGTCACCGTGCGGACGCGCTCGGGCGGCTTCTCGTTCCTCGCCGCCGACCTGGAGCACGGGCCGATCCTGGCGCCCGAGTACGGCTTCTTCGTCCGCGCGCTCGGCCCGCCGCAGGCGGCTCCCGCGGCGGCGGCGCCGGCCATCCCGCACACCCTCCTCCAGGCGCGGATGGCGTCGATCCTGGGCAACGAAGACCTGCAGGGCTGGGGCGACCCCGCCTCGCCGTGGTTCGCCGCCAACGTCTCCGAGCGTCCGGCGAGCGTGCAGGGCATCACCATCCCGCCGCGCAGCGTGGCAATGCACCCGGGCGCCGACTGCGACACGTGCGCCGGCTGGCAGAGCCCCATCGACGGCCGGGTCGCGCTGCACGCCCGCGTCGCCCACGCCCATCCCGGCGGCGGCGACGGGCTGGTGTGGATGATCGTTCGCGAAGCCGCGAACGGGCCGGAGGTGCTGGCCCGTGGGAGCATCGACCGTGGCGGGGAGCACGCGATCGGCGAGGCCGGTCTGGATGACATCGCCGTGAAGGCCGGCGATACGCTTGCCCTGGTGCTCAACCGCCGTGGCGACCACACCTGCGACAGCACGGTGGTGGAGCTGACCATCGCCGAGCGCGACGCGCCCGCGCGCAAGTGGGACCTGACCACCGACGTGGCGGGCAGCGTGATGGCGGGCAACCCGCATGCCGACGGCGCCGGCCGGCCGGCGGTGTGGTCGTTCTACACCGTGCCCAGCGGTGTGCCGGCGACGGACGAGCCGCCCTTCGACCGCGCGTCGCGCGCCGCGTCGGCGCGGGAGTTCCAGCGGGAGCTGACGGCCCGCGGGCTGACCACGGTCCGGCAGCGCACGCGGGCCCACGCCGAGCAGACCTGGGATGGCGCGGTGGCGGCGCTGCACCCGGCCGAGATGCTGCCGCCGCACCCGCGTCCGGAGTTCCCGCCGCCGATGCAGGTCAGCGTGCCCGACGAGCGGCTCACCGCGCAGTGGAACCTGGGCGCCTGGCACCTCCTCCGCCACGCCGTGAAGCGCGATGACGGGACGTGGTGGTTCAACGACTTCCCGTTCGGCATCCTGTCGTCCGAGACGTACATGATCCTCCGCTCGCTCGACCTGGTGGGGCTGTACCAGGAGGCGACGGACGGGCTGGATCAATGGCTGAGCCTGCCGCTCCAGACGCAGCGGCAGCCGGGCGGGTGGGACTCGGGAAACCCGGCGCTCAACGTGCAGCCGGACCGGCCGTTCGGCCACTTCTCCGACGGGCTGGGCTGCCTCACCAACGCCGTGGGGCCCGAGGGCTGGGGCGGGCACATGGACGCGGCCCACGCCATGGGTCCCGGGGCGATCATGTTCACCCTGGCCGAGCACTTCGCCCTCACCGGCGACCTCGACTGGCTGCGCAAGAACGCCCCGCGGATGCAGGCCAACGCCGAGTGGATCCTCCGCCAGCGCAAGCTGCTCGGCACGGTCCTGCCGGGCGGGGAGCGGCTGTGGAGCCGGGGGCTGCAGCCGGCGCAGGTGGTCACGCCGGACAGCATGGCCATGCACATGCAGTTCTACGAGACCGAGGCCTACTATCTGCTGGCGGTCGAGCGCATGGCCGGCATGCTCGCGCAGGTCGATCCCGCCGCGGGGAAGCGCATGGCAGCCGAGGCGGAGACGTACCGGCGCGACCTGCGGACGGCCGTGGAGCGGTCGATCCTGATGACCCCTGTGGTTCCGGTCCGCGACGGCACGTACCGCAGCTTCATCCCCTTCGCGCCCTACGTGCGCGGCTTCGCCAGCGGCGCGTGGGGCTGGCGGCGCTGCCAGGGCCATGTCGGCGCGCTCTACTGGGACACGGTGCAGTCGGCCGACCCGCTGATCAGCCCGGCGGGACTGCTCCCGCCCGACGACCCGCGCGTGCAGGGACACCTCGACGTGCTGGAGGACCGGTTGCTGCTCGAGAACGAGAAGGTCACCGTCCGCTCGCCCAGGTTCGAGGCCGACCGCGACTGGTTCGCCCACGCGAGCTGGCAGTACCAGTGCGGCCTGGAGCGCCACGCCAACCTGCACCTTCTGGCCGACGACCCGGCCTGCTTCCTCCGCTCCATGCTCAACCAGTACGCCGTGGACATCATGCCGGGCGAGTACACCTTCCGTGAGCACACCACGGGCGGGCCGCCCGACAAGGTCTACGAAGAGGCCTGCTTCCTCGAGCGCTTCCGCGACATGCTCGTGGTGGAGGAGGGCGACGCGCTCTGGCTGGCGCGCGCGGCACCGCGGGCGTGGTTCGAGCAGGGGCGGCGCATCAGCGTGCGCGACGCGCCGACGCACTTCGGGGCGGTGGCGTTCGAGACCGTCTCCGACGTGGAGCACGGGTCCATCGCGGCCAAGGTGGAGCTGCCGGCGCGCTCGGCGACGGCGCTGCTGCTGCGTCTGCGGCATCCCGCCGCGGCGCCGATCAAGAGCGTCGAGGTGAACGGCATGGCGTGGCGCGAGTTCGACCCACGGCGGGAGGTGGTGCGGCTCGCCGGGCTGGCGGGGAAGGTGACGGTACGAGCGGGCTACTGAGCCGGGGCCGTCTGGTTCACAACGCACGCCGCGTGTGGCACGGGCAGTCTTCTGCCCGTGTTCTGCGTAGCCAGCGACCACCCAGCCCGGACAAGGGCAGCAGACTACCCGTGCCACACGGGGGCTGTTGCTCTCGCCTTGAGTGCTGCCCCGCGCCACACACCAGGCACTGGCTGGTCAGCGCGCGACCACCGGCAGCCGCAGGTGTGACGGCCGGGCCTGGTCGTGGTGGATCGTCTGCCGGGCCACCCGCATGTCGGTGTCCGTGGCCGGGTCGCCCCCGGTGTTGAGGTTCCGATCCCAGAGCGGGAAGTTGCTGCTGGTGATGTCCAGCCGCACCCGGTGCCCGGCGCGGAAGAGGTTGCTGGTCACGTCCAGGTCGATCTCCAGCGCGTACACCTCGCCCGGCTGCATCAGCTCCGGCGCGGCCCAGACCCCGTGGCGGAACCGGCAGCGGAGGACGCCCTCGGTCAGGTTGATGCTCCGCCCGTCGGGGAACGCGTCGCACAGCCGGGCGACGAAGTCGGTGTCCGGCCCGTCGCTGGCGGCGTACAGCAGCAGGCTGACCGGCCCGGTGACCTCCAGGTCCGCCGGCAGCGGCTCGGAGGTGAAGGTCAGCACGTCCGGCCGCGCCTCGACCTCGCGCTGGTCGAACGGGCCGGGCGGGGCCAGCTCGTAGAGGCCGGGGTTGTAGGGTCCGATGCTGTGGTTCCCGCCGTGGGTGGGCGCTGGATCGGCCGGGTCGTAGAGGTAGGTGTCGGGCGGCTCCTCGCCGGGCGGACCCGGGCTCAGCCCGCCGCCGGCGCGGAGGAACCATTCCGTCTCTTGCGCGCGGGCCAACGGCCATTTGTTCCGAAGTCCACCTCGCCGAGCACGCTGGTGGGGTTGAGCCCGTGGGTCCAGGGGCCGAGGATCATGCGGTGGCCGTGCTGCTCACCGCCCAGCGCGGCGAAGTTGCGGCAGGTCTCGCCAGCGTAGTAATCGTACCACCCGCCCATCAGCAGCATCGGCACCCGCACCCGGTCGAGGTGCTCCCGCACGTTGAGCGGTTCCCAGTGCGGGCCGTAGCGGTTGTTGCGGATGTAGTCGCGGTACCAAGGCACCTCGCCGGCGCCGCTGGCCACGTCCATGTCGACCACCGGGAGCGAGCGGAGCACGGCGGCCACGTCGAACAACGGCATCCAGGCGGCCTCGGAGGTGCGGGCGGAGCATTCGAAGCAGAGCCAGCTCCAGGTCAGCCCCAGGCTGAGTGCGCCGTCGCAGTAGTAGGCGCGTTTCCACGGGTCGCCGGCCATGAACTGCGGGTTCAGGGCGCACAGGGCGGGGTGCTGGGTGAGCGCGGCGTAGAACTGCGTGGCGGCCAGGTAGGAGGCGCCGAACATGCCCACGCGGCCATTGCACCAGGGCTGGAGAGCCAGCCAGTCGAGAGTGTCCTCGCCGTCGTCGGCCTCGTGGAGGAAGGGGTACCACTCGCCGCCGGAGTCGTACCGGCCGCGCACGTCCTGGACGGCGAAGGCGATCCCGCGGCGGGTGAACTCGGCGCCGTTCATGGGCACCCGGTTGTAGGCGGTGCGGACGAGCACCACCGGCCACGGCCCGTCGCCTTCGGGGAGGAAGAGGCTGGTGGCGAGGGTGATGCCGTCGCGCATGGGGACGCGGACGTTGCGGTGGACAAAGCCGTCGCGGGCGAAGTTGGGCATGGGGGCCGGTTCGCCCCGGCTAGAAGCGGACCTGCCGGCTCGGCCCGGGCGTAATCCGGCGAAGGTGGCAAGGCCGCCCTGGCCAAACCAGTACCGCACGGGCCGATGGACGGTTGACCGATCATGCCACGCATCATCAACTGCCACGTGCACACGTTCACGGCCGACCACCTCCCGGTCGACTACCTGCCGTTCCGACTGACGCGACTGCTGCGCAATCCGATCGTTCGAGGTGCAGCCGAGCGCGTGCTGCGACTGGCGGGAGCCTTGCTCGAGACCGAGGTGCTGACGCGTGCCGGGCGGTTCGTTCGCCAGGCCGGCCAGGCCAGCCAGAAGCTGGCCTTTGACAGGCTGATTCTGCACTACCCGCCCGAGACCGTCTTCGTCGTCCTGCCCATGGACTTCGAGTACTGCGGCATGCAGCCGCCGCCGGTGAGCGTCGAGCGGCAGTTGGCGGAGTTGGCCGGCCTCGTTGTGGAGTATCCGGGCCGGATCTTGCCGTTCGTGCCGATCCACCCTGAGC
The DNA here is from genome assembly GCA_016183835.1 of Armatimonadota bacterium. Lineage (GTDB taxonomy): Bacteria > Armatimonadota > UBA10988 > UBA10988 > UBA10988 > JACPDV01. The sequence goes on along the minus strand of JACPDV010000071.1, from coordinate 3,118 downwards.
GGCCGGATCTGCTTGCCTTCGTCCGGCGCTGGGTGGAGGAGAGGGGCTTCCGCGGGCTGAAGCTCTACCCCCCGCTAGGGGCCGACCCGCGGGACAGCGCCCTCCATTCGGTGTTCGCGTACGCCGAGGAGCGTGGCCTGCCCGTCATCTCGCACTGCGCCGGCGTGGCGGTGCGGTCCCGGCGCCTGAGTCACGGCCAGGCGCTGCAGCTCACGGCACCGCTCCGTTGCCTTGAGGTGTTGCGTGAGTTCCCGCGGCTGAAGTTCTGTCTCGCGCACTACGGCGGGACCACCGAGTGGGACAAGTGCCTCCAGCTCGGACTGGGCGCTGTGGCCGACCGGCAGCATAGCTGGGTGGACGACATCAGCAAGCTACTGCGAGACGGCGGCAATCAGCTCTACGTGGATGTGTCGTACACGATGTGGACCGCACCGTCGCGGTACAGCTACCTCAAGGTGCTGCTCGAAGACCCGGCCATCCGCCCGCGCGTGCTGTTCGGCAGCGACTACTACATGGTGGACCTGGAACGGCGCAGCGAGAAGCAGGTCTCCGTGGAGCTCCGCGCACGGCTGGGCGAGGAGCTCTGGGAGCGCATCAGCTACACCAACTCGATCGAGTTCCTGGGCGCCTACGGCCCGCCGAAGTAGCCCGCCGGCGCGGGTGGGCCTCAGGGCCGCCGCGCCAGCTCCTTCAGCTCCTGCTCCGTCAGCGCTCGCGCCCAGATTGCCGCCTCGTCCATCAGCCCGCGGTACATCGCCGGTCCCTTGGCGCCATCGGTCGGCCCGGCCCACGGGTCGCGGCCGAAGACCAGCGGCTCCTGGTTGTCGCACAGCGTCGTCGTCACCGTGTGCTCGGCGATCAGCTCCCCGTTGCGGTACAGCCGCACCAGCTTGCCGCTCTCCACCACCGCCGCCAGGTGCTGCCACTCGCCCGCCGCCATCACCGCCGGCGAGTTGAAGTTGTAGGTGTAGTGCCCGTCCGTGTCGCTCCCCTCGAACACCACCGTGGCGTCGAACAGGCTGAGGATGAACGGCACGCCAGTCTCCCCGAAACGCTTGCCGAGCAGCGGCTGCCGGCCGGTCAAAGCGTCCGGCTTGACCCACACCGCCACGGTCACGTTCGGCTGGTTGAGCAGGTCCTGCCGCTCCTCCCGGCTGCCCGCGACCAGGTAGACGCCCCCGTCGAACCGCGCGGCCCTGCCGGCCAGACCCGGCTCCAGGGCGAGCGTGCCCGCCGGTGCGGCGTCCAGCCCGTGGCCGGTCAGGTCCGGTACCTTCCCTGCCGCCAGCTCGTCGAACGACCAGCGCGCCAGCGGCTCGGCCTGGCCGGCGAAGCTCGCTCGCCTCGCCCGCCGCTCCGCCGCCAGCTTGACCACGTCCAGCTCCGGCCGGGCCACACGGACGCAGCGGTTGTCCCGCAGCAGGACGCCCGTCACGCCCTCGGCCACCGCCACACCCACCTCGCTGTCGCGGATCTCGTTGCCCTCCACCACCACGTCCCGCACCCACGGGCAGTGCGCCGACGAGCCGGGCGGATTGCCGGCGCCGAGGCTGATGGAGGCGTTGCTCAAGAGCCGGTTGCCGCGCACGATGGTGCCCACGGTGAGCGGGCAGGGGAAGTCGCCGCGGCCCGGCAGCGCCGTCACCTCCAGCACCGACGGCACGTTGGAGACGTAAGCGTTGCCGTAGGAGTTGCCCTCGCTGATCTCGTTGTCCAGCCACTGGCAGAACCAGCTCGGCTGGTAGCCGTAGTAGTTCATGCCGTGGTTGACGAACCCGGTTCCGCGGCGCACCCGGTTGCCCGCCGCGATGCACTCGGTGGACGTGCCGTAGAGCTGGATCGCCACACCGACCTCCTCGAACTCGTTGCCGATCAGCAGGAGCCGCCGCTGGCGCCGGTTGATGGAGACCAGCGACGTGTCGTCGAGTGGCACATCGAAGGGGCGGTCGAGGGTCACGCCCCGCCCCTCGTAGGCGGTGACGGCGCGCTCCTGGCCCATCCCTTTGCCGCCCAGGACGAACAGCGAGGCGCCGTGCCATTCCCCCTTGGCCCACTCGGCATCCTCAGCGAGGGTGAGCTGCGCGCCGTCCACCTGCGCCAGTTTGCCGTAGTAGGGGCTGCCGCTGCCGTCCGTGGTAAGCGCCTCGTGGTCGCCGCCGTAGAACCAGCGGAGCTGGTTGTGGGCGAAGTAGACGTGTTGCGAAGCGGGCGAGCCGTCCAGTGTGTTGATGCCGCCGCCCCAGGTGCTCAGGTCGGCGCCGAGCAGCTCGTTGTGCTCGAAGATGACGCCGTCGGAGCCGCTCAGCCAGTACCACCCGAAGCGGCCCATGCGCATTCGGTTGCCACGGATCAGCGCGCCGCGCGCGGCCGTGAGGTAGAGGCAGGCGCTCGACGACAGCAGGTCGCAGTCGGTCACCTCGACGTTGCGCCCGCCGAGCGCGAGCAGCTTGCCGCCGTGCACATTGAAGCGGGTGAAGCGCCGGCTCATCTCCTCAGGGTCCTGGTACATGTGCCCGCGGTAGCGGTCGCCGAGCACGCGCAGCCGGCGGAGCCGCACGTCGCCGGATTCGGGCCGGCCGAGCGACACGGTGAGGAAGTTCCCGTAGTTGCTGAGGCCGAAGGTGAGGTCCTCGAGGGTGAGATCGCGGGTGCCCACCAGCAGGTCGGAGAGCGGCTCGGGCCGGTCGGGCCAGAGGATCATGCTCAGCTCGCGGCTCTCACCGCGGAGCGTGAGGCCGGGCGGGAGCTGGAGGGTATCGCTGACCAGATAGCGCCCGCGCGGGAAGAAGAGCGTGCCGCCGCCGGCGAGCCGATTCAGGCCGTCGCGGATGGCGGCGGTGTCGTCCTCGCGGCCGTCGCCCACCGCGCCCAGCTCGCGCACGTTGAGCACCGGCCCGCCCGCCGCGCGGCGCGGCACGACCCGGGCGGTCAGCGGCTCGCTCCAGCTCGCGGGCCCGCCGCAGCCGTTGTGGACGCGGAGGGTGTAGTCCCCCGGCGGCGCCTCCGCGGGCAGCGTGACCTTCAGCGACCAAGCCTCGCCCTCGGCCGGCAGATCCAGCTTCCTCGGCCCGCTGAGCAGCACCCGTGGCTTGCCCATCGCCAGGCAGCGGCCCTGCAC
>JACPDV010000605.1 GCA_016183835.1 Armatimonadota bacterium | reverse complement strand
GAACCGCATCTTCCCTGAAATCGCCATGAAGGAAGCCCACCCCGGCCAGCGAGGGCATCTCCAGGATGTCGCTGGCGATGACCCGCCCGGGACGGTTCACGTCCAGCCGGTCCAGTTCCTGGCGCGCGTTGCGCATCTGCACCAACGCAGCGCCCTTGAGGGCGCCGCGCACGCCCGCGAGACGTTCCGCCAATGCGCCGCGCCGCCCCAGAAGCCTGTTGACCGAGTGGCTGGACGCTCCCTTGATGCCGCTCAGCAGTTCGGTGAGACCGTAGGGCGTGCCATCGTTGTCGGCCAACGGCGTGAGCAGCAGGTGTACGTGGTCCGGCATCACGACCGCCACGTGCAGCCAGAGCCGAACGGTGTGATCATGCACACAGTGGCGCAGGACGAGTGACCTGGCCGGTTCGGGCAGCACCCAGCGCGACTTGGTGCAGAACGTGATGAAGACCGGGCGATCCAGCGGCTCGAAGTGGGGCAGCTTGCGGCGGTGGAAGGTCTCGTAGTCCCGCGCAGCTCGGGAGTTCCCAGCATCTGCGTTGTCCACACCACTGTCTCCGCCAGGCAATGTAGCACAACCGGTGGCGCCGGGCGAGGGCGCCCGGCGCACAGAACCAGTTCAGCCCCGACTCGGTGTGGGGCCGGCGCCCTCGCCGGTCTCTGAGTGCCGGGCGAGGGCGCCCGGCCCACAGGACCATTTCAGCCCCGACTCGGTGTGGGACCGGCGCCCTCGCCGGTCTCTGAGTGCCGGGCGAGGGCGCCCGGCCCACACGGGCGCCCGGCCCACACGGGCTCAGAGGGTCGCACTGTTCAGCACCGAATGCCACCGCAGCGGAGCCCGGCTGATGCTCGCCCTCCTCCTCACCCTCCCGATCCTCGCCGCCGATCTCCCCGCCGGCGTCACCCTCGCCCGCCAGACCGGCCAGCTCGTCTTCGCCAACTCCGCCGTCGAGCTGCGGTTCGACTCCGCCATTGGTCGCTGGCTGTCGTACAGCTCGGCGGGCGGCGAGGCGGTGATCGCCGGCGGCGGGTGCGGAGCCTACCTGAAGGCCGCTCAGCGCTGGACCGACGAGTCGCCGGGCCGGCTCGAGGACGCGGCGACCGACGCGGCCGGCGGGCAGGGCCTGCTGCGACTCACCAGCCGGGTGGGCGACTTCCGGCAGGTCGAGGAATGGCGGCTGGCGCCCGGCTCGACGATTGCGTTGCGGCAGTGCGCCTGGGAATACCTCGGCACCGCGCAGGACGAGGTCGGGAGCACGCGGTTCCTGGCCACGGGCGTCAAGCTCCCCGGCGCCGACGACGCCGAGCTGGTCTTGCCGGGCGGGTTCCCGGCGCAGACCGTGCCGTTCGCCGCGCTGCAGCCCGGCCGGCGGCGCGATGTGCCGGACTGCTGGTCCACCAACGGCCTGGTGCTGGTGCGCAGCGCGAAGCAGGACCGGGCGTTGGTAATGCTCAGTCTCGCCGGGCTGGACAGTCCGTGGGCGCACGTCGAGGAGGCCGCTGGGAGCGTGCGGCTGGAGCAGGGCTTCGGCACGCAGCTCCGGCTGGGGCAGCCCGCGAGCTTCGCCGCGCGGTGGCAGGCCGTCGCCCTCTGCGGCGCGTCTCGCAAAGCCATCACCGAGGCCTGCTGGCAGGCGTTCGACCGGATCGGTCTGCGGGCCGTGGCCAACCCGGCGGCGGACCGGGCCACCGTCTACAGTGCGCACCCGGGCGGGACGATCGATTCCGGCTTCCGCGACGTGGGCGGGTTCCGCGAGTTCACCGGCCGGCTCGGTTACCTGCGCGACCTGGGCTGCAACACGCTCTGGCTGCTGCCGTTCTGGAACGGCTACGTCTACGCACCGATCGACTACGCGAAGCTGGACGAGAAGCTCGGCACCGAGGCCGACTTGAAGGCGCTGGTGGACCGGGCGCACGAGCTGGGCATCCGGGTGCTGGGCGACCTGATCCCCCACGGCCCGCGCGAGGAGGGCGGGCTGCTCAAGACCCATCCCGAGTGGGTCTCGGCGAAGCATGACGGCGGAGTGCTTTCCTGGTGGGGCTGCCTCGGCTGCGACTACGCGCACCCCGGCTGGCAGGGCTTCATGGCCGACCACGCGGTGGACTGGATGAAGCGGGTCGGCCTGGACGGCTACCGGGTGGACTGCGCCGCGGGCGGGCCGGAGAACTGGCGGCCGTACGGGGAGAACTGGCCGAGCCTGTCGGGGATGACGGGCGGGCGCGAGCTGCTGGCGGCGGTGCGGGCGAAGATGCAGGCGCAGACGCCGGGCAGCCTGCTGATCACCGAAGGCACCGCGCCGTGGCTGGCGGAGAGCGGCGACATCGTCTACGACTTCCCGTGGGCCTACACGGTGCTGCCGGCGGCGCTGCGGATGCCGATGGCCGAGTGGGTGCCCGCCGCGCGGGAGTGGCTGGCGTGGCGGCGGGCGATGTACCCGCGTGGCACGCGGCTGATGCGCTATGCCACCAGCCACGACACGCTGCGCGGGCCGTGGCGCTACGGGCCGGACCTGGAGCGGAGCCTGCTGGCGCTCAACGCGCTGCTCGACGGCGTGCCGATGGTCTACGACGGGGAGGAGGAGGGCTTCGCCGACACGGTGCGGGAGGTGAACGCGTGGCGGGCGGCGTTGCCGGCGCTGCAGGCGGGGGAGGCGGACTTCGATGCGGTACAGAGCAGCGACCCGCGGGTGATGGCGTTCGTGCGGCGGGCAAAGGGGCAGACAGTGGTGGTGGCAGTGAGCTTTGCGTCGCAGTTTGTGCGGACGAAGCTGACAGCCACCGATGCCGAGCTGTTCTCGACGGCCAAGCCGTATGACTGCAACTACTCGCCGGGACCCGATCCTGCGGGAACGGTATCGCTCGGGAGGTCGAAGGCCGTCCTTTGGGTAAGTCCGGCGGCTCCGGCGCCAGAGCCGCCCAGAGCGGAGGGCCGCCCCACTTTGCCGGCGCCCCCGGAGGCCAGCCTCGTGCGTCTGACGGCGGACCGGTTTGCGGGCGAGGCGTGGATCGATCCGGCGCACGGCGCCAGGCTTCAGGCATACAACTGGGGTCCCCGTCTGCAGGTGCTCGGAAGCCGCTTCTCCGAGGGCCGCAGAAAGCTCTTTCTGGGCGTGCCGCCGATGGACCTGGACGTTCCGGCGGTGACCACGCAGCATGACGGCCGAAGCCTGACAGCGCGGTTCACCCTCAACGCGGCGGATGGCCAGCCGGCCGTGGACGTGATCCGCCGTTACGAACTGGGGTACTGGGAGGACCGCCATTTGATCATGGAGACCACTCTCACCGCCCGGCGGCCGGTCGAACGGGCCAACGCCGCGCTGGTGCAGTCGTTCGACCTCGGCCCCGCTCCGAAGCTGTACGTGCTCACGGTCGAGGGCTCGCTGTACTATCCGGGACCGTACCCGCCTCCGAGGCGGCCAACCCCGCCGGACAGCGGGCGGTACCGACACCCGTTCGGCAACGTACTGTGGGAATCGCGCCGCCTGCCACCCGCCGGTAGTCCCCTCCTGTGGGGCGACGACCACATCACGTGGGAAGCAAGTGCTTCCCGACCAGGTTGGCTGCAGAACGTGCGACTCCGTCGCGATGTTGATGCGGCCGGCCACGTCTGGCTGGAAGTCGCCTGGCTCGACGAACGGGAGCCGGTGTCCTTGGCCGCCGGCGAGAGCGTGACGCTGACCGTTGGGCTCGGCGAGCAGCTCCGCGGCGAGCCGGTGCTGCGAAACGACGCTGCCAGCCTGCTCTTCGAGAACCCGCACTACCACCTCGCCCTGTCCCGCGCCAACGGCGGCTCCATCTCCGAGCTGCGACGCAAACAGGACGACGGCTGGGGGCCCAACCTCGTCAGCGCCCTCAACACCTACACCGACGTCGGCCTCTACGGCGAGTGGGGCGACCCGGTCGGCGAGAAGCACCGCACCAACGCGCGCAGCCTCGACGACCTCGAGCCGGACGTCGACATCCGCCGCGAGGGCCAGCAGACTACCGTGACCTTCACCGGCACTCTCCGCGGCGCGCACAACGACGGCGGCAACCCCGTCCGGCCCTACTCCTGGTACCGCCACGCGTACGTCCTCGACGACTCGCCGGTGATCCGCATGCGCCTCGGCTTCCGCCCCAGGCCGGGAATCGAGAGCCGCGAGACCAAGGTCTTCGCCGCGCACACCCTGACGCTCCCCGGCGTCAAGCGCTGGACCGCGGCCGGCGGAGACGGGGCCACCACGCGGGACGCCTCGCCAACATTCCTCGAGCGCTGCTGGCAGTCGCGGGAGCACGGCGGGCTGGCGGCGGGCGGGTTCGCGCTCGACGCGGAGGGCGGGACGTTCAGGATTATACCGGGTGAGGGGGCGAACAAGCTGCAGAACGCGTTCCTGCTCGATGGCGGCGGGGGCGGCTTCACGCTCTTCCTCGCGCCGTGGGACCTGCTGCCGGCCAAGGTGCCGCCGGTGTGGGTGGAGAGTGAGTGGAGGGTGGAGCTGTGACCACGACCCGCATCCGATCGGGCTCCTCCCCCTGCGCAGCGGGGGGAGGCCGGGAGGGGGGCCGGACCACCGCCACGTCTCGCCTGCCGGCCCCCACCCCGTCCCTCCCCCGCTTCGCAGGGGAGGGCGCCGGATGGCTGCTCGCGGCGCTGCTCATGGCCGCCACTCCTCTCCTCGCCGCCACTACCCAGCAGGACGGCCCCCTGCGGCTCCTGCGCAACGACCATCTCACCGCCACTTTCGACACCCGCCGCGGCGGGTTCCTCAGCGGCCTGACCGGCGCCGACGGCAAGGTCTGGCTCGACAGCAGCAACGTCTACACCGACCACGGCCTGTTCGAGGAAGGGCGCT
>JACPDV010000604.1 GCA_016183835.1 Armatimonadota bacterium | reverse complement strand
CGCAAGACCCCGCCGAAGCTCTGCAGCATCATCTCCTGCAGCGGCGCCGCGATCCCCAGCGTCTCCGTCCACGCGCCGGAATGGCCGTAGTCCGCCACCGACATCGCCCACACCAAGCCGTTCGGATGGCCCCAGCGCTGCGCGATGCGGCGCAGCCCGGCGTAGCCGCGTGCCGGGTCGAACTGGCCGGCCCGGAGGACCGACATCGCCACCACTGGGTACTGGCCTGCATACCACTCGTCCAGCCACTCGCCCGGCTTCGGCCAGGTCCCGCCATTGGCGTCGGAGACCGGCGCGGCGTAGGGCACCGCGTCGCCGAACTCCGGCGGATTCGCGTCGTGGAACAGCTTGCGCACGCCCTCGTACTTCGCCGGCGGCCGGCCGTCGTCGCCCGCGCAATGCTCCAGGCGGTCGCGCCACTGGGCCCGCAGATCCTCGTCCACGCCCAGCACCTCGCTCGCCAGCGCCGCCACCTGCAGGCAGTAGCGCGTGTGCCGCATCACCTGTGCGCGATCCGTGTAGTCCTTCGGGTCACCACTGAAGCCGTCCTCGCCCTGGTTCGAGGGGAAGACGTGGTACAGCCCGTCCTCGCCCTGCTTCAGGAAGTCGAGGTAGAACAGCGCCAGGTCCTTCAGCGCCGGGTAGCCGACCTTCGCCAGCCAGTCGCGGTCGAGGGTGACCCGGTAGCGCCACCAGTAGGGCGAGGCGCACCAGCCGGTCATGTAGGCCATGCGGCCCATCGGCACCGCGCCGAGCGGATCGTCCACCGCCTTGATCGGGTAGTTGGTGAGTTGGATGAACGCCCCGCGCGTGCCGTAGTAGCGCTCGGCGATCAGCCGGCCGGCCTGGAGCATGTAGTCCATGCCGGTGAAGTAGGCGTCGCCGAGGGCGAGCTGGTTGGCGGCGAAGTCGGCCCAGAAGGGCTGCTGGTAGTTGTAGTTGGTGTGCCAGTCGCCGTGCCAGTGGGAGTAGTCGCGCACCGTGCTGGGGAGGAAGAGGCCGGGCGGCGGCTTGCCGACCAGGTTGGTGCAGCGCCGGGCGTGGAGCGTGGCGTACCAGAGGTTCTCGATCACCGGGTCGTCCACGCTCACCGCCGAGCGCGACCAGAACTCGGCGGCGGAGGCGCGGGTGGACTGCTCCAAGGCGTCGATGGCCTGCGGGTCGGCCAAACGCTCGTTGAGCCGCGCCACCTCCGCCTCGGCGCCGCCGGGGTCGCTCTCGGTGGGCACGCCCACGGCGATCCAGCCCGTGACGGTGGCCGGCACTGCGCTGAAGCGCAGCCGGGCCTCGCCGAGCGCCCGCATGTCCACACCCTCCGCGTGCCACTCGGCCGGAACGTACGGCGCCATCAGGTAGCGGAAGCCGGCGGGGAAGGTGGGCTCGGCGGGGAAGGTCTGCTCGACCACCGCCCGGCCGGCGAGAGTGCGGACGGTGGGCGGCGGGAGCGGGGTGGACGTGCCCTCGGCCATGGTGAAGAACGCGCCGTGCCGCGAGTCGGCGTGGAATTGCTCAGCGAATTCGCGGATGCCTGGGTCGCGCCAGCGGTAGAGGCTGGGCCACACCGGGGGGTACTGGTGGCCCTGACGCGTGGTTTCGTCCCACGGCTCCACGCTCCAGCGCACGACCAGGACGTTCGGCGCGGGCGGGATGAAGGCGGTGATGCGGGCGACCACGCCGGTGGGCCAGGTGCAGGTGGTGCGGAGGATCCCCACCTCGAGGGTCAGCTCGTGGCGGACGTTCAGGCCGGGGGCGTCGCTGGGAAGCTGGAGGCAGAGCTCGCCGACGGGCTTGGGGCAGGGGTACGGGCGGCGCTTGTAGCTGGGCGGGGCGCCGCTGCACAGCTCCTTCATCCGCGCGGGGCTATCGGTGCCGTGGAGGGCGACCACCTCGCCACCGCCGTACGGCCCGCACTTCCAGCCCTCGTCGCGGATGCCGTGGGCGATCTCGGCAATGGTCGGCGGCTTGGGGTCGTCGCTGGTATCGAGCCGCCGGTCCCACACGTCGCCCTTGCCGAGCCGGTAGATCAGCCGGTCGCGGCTCTGGTAGACGCTGACCGAGAGGTCGCCGTTGCCCAGCAGCGGGCCGTCCTCGGGCTCGAGCACGGGCTCGTTGATGGCCTGCACGTGGGGGCCGGCGGTCACGGCCAGGATCGGCATCAGGCAGGTGAGCAACATCGGCTGGTTCTCCTCACTCATCCCGGCAGGCTACTCCCGGCGGTTGGAAAGCGCGGCAACCACGCGAAACCCACCTGCGTAGGTTTCGGGATCCGGAGTCCGCGCAGGCGGACTTCGCATGGTTGCCGCGACTTCAGTCGCCGGGAGCGGCTGGTTCAGCCTCCCGGCACTCCCCGCACCCACAAATTGCGCCAGTGGACCCCCGCATGCCCGCCGCTATGAAGCTGCAGCGCGAGCACGCCGTCGGTGAAGCGGTGCTTGTCGTCCACGAGGTCGACGGTCCGCATGCCGTTCAGCCAGGTTGTGGTGCGATTGCCCTCGCAGCGGACGACCATCTCGTTCCACTCGCCCGGCCGGAAGATCGCCTCGCCGTCGGCCGTGGGCAGCGCGATCCAACCGCGGCCACCCGCTTCGTAGAGCCCGGCGGAGTGGCCGCCCACGTGCGGGTCGATCTCGCCCTGCACACCGAGGATGTCCACGCCGTTGAGCTTGGAGTGGAAGAAGAGGCCTCTGTTCCCGTCGTCGATGCACCTGAACTCGATTCGGCACTCGAAGTCCTGGTAGGTCTTCTCGGTGGCCAGGTAGCCGTAGGCGTCGGTCACCGCCTGACCCACGATCTCGCCGTTCTCCGCGGTCCACTTCTCTTTGCCGTGGGCCTTCCAGCCGGTCAGGTCCGCGCCGTTGAACAGACTGTTCCAGCCGGCTCCCCAGCCCAGGTCGCGGACCCGGAGCTTGCGCCAGCGCACCTCGCCGCCGAAGTCGCCGCCGCCCAGCGCCAACGCCGGCGGGCCGTGGCGCGCCTCGGAGTGCTCGCTCCGGGAGGTCTTGCCATCCACCTCGACGGTCAGCGTCTGCCCGTCGTAGCGGAGGTACAACTGGTGCCAGACGCGGGGCTCGAGGCCCCGGCCGCACGGCACGTCGGCACCCACCAGCCGGCCGTCCTTGAACTGCGAGGTGCGCAGGAGCAGGCCGCTGTCGCCGCTGCCGGCCATCAACTCGCCGGCCAGCTCGAAGTCGGCCAGAGGCCGCTCGAGCACGAGCCAGCCCTTCTCGCCGGCCGGGCAGCGGCCGACTACCACCTCACCCACCGCCCGCCACTCGCCCGCGCCGGCGACCTTCCAGCCCGGCAGATCGGGCTTGGCGGGCAGCTCCTCCCACACCGGGTCGGCGGCCAGGACGGCGGCGTTGACGGCGAATATCCACAAGATGGTGCGCATGCCGATGCTCCTCGGCCCCCTGTTGTACCCGGTTCGCGGCTGGAGGTCCATTCCCCGCACCCTCGAATCCCCGACCCGGGAGCCGCTCGATGTACCAGCCGCACCTCCTCACCGATGCCGCCGTGGAGTCCCTCGCCGCCGCCGTGGTCCGCATCCTCGATGAGGTGCCGGTGCTGTGCCAGAATGCGCAGCTCCTCGCCGCCCTCCGCCACGCCGGCGCGCGGGTGGACGATGCGGCGCAGACCGTCACCTTCCCGCCCGGCGTGACCAATGGGCTGATCGCGGAACTCCAGCGACGGCCCTTGCCAAAGCTGGGCGACGGCGCGTTCCCCGCGCAAGGGCTGCCCATGCTCAGCGGCCAGGTGGCGCAGCTCGTGCTGGACTACCGCACCGGCGACCGGCGGCAAGCCACCACGGCGGACTTCCTCTGGTTCACCAAGCTGGGCGAGCAGCTCCACGGCGCCGACGGCGTGGGGCATCACCTCCTGCTCACCGACGTGCCGCCGCTCGTCGAGCCGCTCGAGGCCGCCGTGCTGCTGGCCGAGTACGCCACCCGGCCGCACGCGGTGTTCGCCTGGAACGTGCGCCAGGTGCCCTACCTCCAGGAGATGGGCGGGATCCTGGGGCTGGGCGACTGGTTCTCGCTGGGTGCCATCTGCATCGCGCACCCGTTCCGGTTCGACCGGGCCGTGATCGACCGCTTCGTCTACCGCGTGACCCACGGCGGCGGCGCCGGGCTGACCGCCATGCCGGTGGCCGGGATGACCACGCCCATCTCGCCCGCCGGGTTCGCCGCGGTGGCGGGCGCGGAGATGGTCGCCGCCTGGCTCTGCGGCCGGGCGCTCAACCCCGACTGTGAGCTCAACGGGAGCATGTGGGGCGGCGCCGTGGACCTGCGCACGGGCACGGTAAGCTACTGCTCGTTCGACGCCATGTACTACAGCTTCACCGTCTGCGAGCTGCTCAGGCGCTGGGCGCACGTGGAGATCCCGGTGGGCGGCGGCGAGTACAGCGACGCGGCAGCGCCGGGCTACATGGCGGCCTGGGAGAAGGCGTACAAAGCCATGACCATCGCCGCCTTCACCGGCCGGCACCCGGGGCTGGGGCAAGGCATGCTGGAGGACGGCAAGACCCTCTGCGCCGCACAGCTCATGCTCGAGCGCGAGCTGGCCGGCGGGATCGGCCTCTACCAGCGGACGATGGAGGTCAACGACACGCTGCTCGACCTCGCCGCCATCCGCGAGGTGGGCCACGG